>CALLKA010000121.1 GCA_938008665.1 uncultured Bacteroidota bacterium | reverse complement strand
CTCCTGTAATCGCAGGATCTGAAGTATTTGGAAAAACACCTCGACTATCGTATACAACCTGCCCTTTGAATATAAAAGAAGAGTCACTAAAGAAGTTAAAAATATAGGTGGTCACCATGTTCCTGTGGTGATTGCAGATCTAAGTCATTTGAATACCATTACCTGGGAAAGTTTAACTGCAATTGGTTATACCTATGACCCTG
This sequence comes from uncultured Bacteroidota bacterium, assembly GCA_938008665.1. Lineage (GTDB taxonomy): Bacteria > Bacteroidota > Bacteroidia > Chitinophagales > Chitinophagaceae > Sediminibacterium. The sequence continues at coordinate 1,912 of CALLKA010000121.1, read as the reverse complement.
CAATTGACAAGTGGAGTATTGGAGATGCAGCAGCAGACTATATGTTTGTGGGTAACAATACAATCAATTTTGAATTGCCTGGCACTTTAAGTATAGTTACGCCAATTCAACATTGGAATGCATCGAATGTAAAGAATCAATTTCCTTTATTTAGTGCAGATGCATTTTTAGCAACAACGCATAAAAGTGATTCACTCAATTTTGTAATGGTGGATTGTTACAGTACTTCCGCTCAAATTAGTGACGAACAATTATTAAATATTGCAAAAGATGAATCTGTTGTTTTTTGTTTGAGCAGTCGATGTAAAAATGCGATGCAAGCCGTGAGAAGAATGGCTATCAAATTGATGCAATTAGATATTCGCCAGCCCATTATTTTAGTGACAGATAGCCAATGGAAAACCACAGATGAACACTTAATTCATTTTGCAATAGAAACGGGTGCATTGTTATTAGAAGGTATTGGAGATGGTATTTGCTTGGGATTGAGTAAGGATGCATATGAGGCAAGCGTGAATGGATCGAATGTATCTGGACGTAATTATTTTAACAATGCAAGTATCGAACAATTATTAAATACAACCGCTTTCGGTATTTTACAAGCCACTAGAACTAGGATTTCTAAAACTGAATATATTTCTTGCCCAAGTTGTGGCAGAACTTTATTTGAGCTGCAAGAAACAACGGCTAAGATTAGAGCAGTAACCAATCATTTAAAAGGCTTGAAAATAGCTATCATGGGCTGTATCGTGAATGGTCCAGGAGAAATGGCAGATGCTGATTTTGGTTATGTAGGAAGTGGCGTTGGCAAGATTACTTTATACAAAGGTAAAGAAGTGATGAAGCGTAATATTGATAGCAATGTAGCTGTGGATGAATTGATTTTATTACTTAAAGAACACAATGCTTGGATAGAACCAAGTAAATAATCGTTTTATGTATTCCATTTTCTACGCTTTATTTTATTTAATCTCATTGATCCCTTGGCCTGTTATCTACGTATTAAGTGATGGGGTGGCTTTTTTATTAAGAAGGGTTATAAAATATAGGCTGGATGTAGTGCATCATAATTTAGCAATCGCTTTCCCAAATAAAACCATCCAAGAACGCAATCAAATTGCAAAAGCATTTTACCAAAAATTTGCAGACTCATTTTTTGAGACCATTAAGTTAATCTCTATGTCGGATGCAACTTTTAAAAAGCGATTCACATCCAATGCGGAAGTCTTGAATGACTTATACGCTACTGGACAAAATGTTCAGATCATGGCGGGCCATTTTTTTAATTGGGAATATGCTAACTGGGGCGCGGCAAAATATGGTAAATATCCTTTTATAGGGGTTTATATGCCATTAAGTAATCAATTTTTTGATCGTTTGATTTTAGATATGCGCAAAAGATATGGAAGTATCTTGATTCCCGCTACAAACTTTAAAAATCAGTTCCACCAATATGCTACTAGCGGAAAATATGCATTGGCACTAGCTGCAGACCAAAATCCAGGCAATCCTAAATCTGCTTTTTGGATTCCATTTTTTGGACAATTAACGCCATTTGTGAAAGGTCCAGAGAAAGGCGCTAAACTAAATAATACTGCTCAAGTATTTGTTCATTTTTATAGTACTAAGCGTGGCCATTATCATTCTCAATATGAAGTCATGACCACTGTTCCTAATTATTTTAAAGATGGACAATTAACCGCGCTATTTGTAAAAACTTTAGAGGATAAGATTAAAAAAGAACCTGCCAATTATTTATGGAGTCACCGCAGATGGCGCCATCCTTATGATGCAACTACTTACGGACACTTAGTAGTAGAATCATAATTGTGCTAATGCACAATTAAATTTGAATGTAGCGGATTAGTTATCTAAAAAACTTTCAGAATTGGTATCTTTTTTTGGACTAGCA
>CALLKA010000120.1 GCA_938008665.1 uncultured Bacteroidota bacterium | reverse complement strand
TCAGACGTGTGCTCTTCCGATCTAGTTAATGCTTTTGTACTGTCAATTTGTTTCCAATCTTGTGAATAGATAACAAATTTTGGCATTGCAGTTGCATCATCAGCTGCTAATTTAACTAAGTTGGTCATTTGACTGAGTGAGTTACCTTGTCTGGAAGCCGCTCTAATTTGCAATGACGCAGTATCAGTTGCAAAATTTAAGTTTGGTATAAACACCGTGTCTAATGTTGATTTGATATTACTCAATCCGGTATTTACCGTACCAACGGTTGCTTTTAATGCATAATAGTAAACTCTATTACTAGGCATTTCATCTGAAATTGTGGCTTTGTTTGCATCAACAGTGATATTCAACGCAGCAACTGTATCAAGTGCACTTGCCAAAGTATCTCTGTATACTTTTAAGGTATTGTAAGCGTCCGTACTATTTGGCTTTTCCCAAGTTAATGTAATGTTAGTTCCTGATCTTTGGAGTCTTGATATATATGGTGCTGACACACTGTATTTACTCTCAAATGCACCAATATCAGATTTTGTACCGCTTGGATTAGGTCTTTTTGAATAATTGAAGTCATAGTCTAATGTTCTAACCGTATCCACACTTTGCGAACCTGTAATAATTAATTCAGAACCGCCTCTTCCTAAAGCAGGTGAGGAATTACTTAATGAATAATCAAAAGAAGATGGATTATTAAATTGAGGGTCAGCAAATAAGTTAGTGGATGATCTATCTGCCAACTTTTTATTATCAACTATGGAATTTGCAATTCTAAAATTTGTTTCATTAAATTGTTCATCATAGCCATTATTACTAACAATACTATTCAAAATGGCAATACCATTTATTGTTGAACTACCTCTTGAGAAGAAACTATTATTATCAAAAACACTATGAACAAACCTTGGAATATTGGTTCTAGGACGTGTCGTGTCTTCATAGTTAACCTGGAATAACCCATTTTGTAAATTGTTATTAACGATTAAACAGTTGTTAAATGCGGGTGCTGATCTGTCGAAGCGGACCAAATACTGACTTGAGTTATAATTGAATGTACATGATTCGAAAAGCGGATTTGAATTATTGGTAATATTTAAAACCGCAGGCGCATCATTATTTCCCCAGTCAATAGCAGTATTTCCAGTAAATACTAATCCGATAATGTTATTTCTAGGTTTTATGTAATCAATACCCTCATAACAACAATTTGCAATATCCTGAATATTTAATGTTGATTTTGTTCTAGCATCAACAGGATCGATGATTGCTTTTGATAAATTGCGCGCTTTTAAGGTTAAGGACTTATTAAATAATTGCAAATTCTCAGCATAAGTACCATTGTTAATAAGGATGGTATCCCCAGCTTCAGCAATATCAATAACATTTTGAATCACATTATAAGGATACTCTGCAGATCCCAAATTAATGGAAGTAGGAATCGTATCAACATACCAAGTATTCGTTGCAGAATATTTAACAATATTGCTAATTACACTTGTTGCACCACCATTATCGATTGCTTGCACTGCAAACCAATAATCCTTGCCTTTAATTAAATTATTTACCAAATAAGCATTGGAATCTAAATTATTAGCAAGTACAGATAAAGAATCTTTATTGTATCCACTAAGTACCAAATATTTTATATCTGAGGCTTGTTTACCCCACTTTAATAATGCAGCTCTTGGAGCAGTTGACATAATTAAAGAATCAATTCTACCTGGAGGTATATTGGGTGTTACTGCAAATTCATTACTATATGGACTAAGATTTGCTGCGGCTGATGTATCGACAGCTTTCACTCTATAATAATATCTTGTACCATTTACCACAGAAGCATCTGAATACTTTAAGGTATCTGTAATAGTTGCTACTAATTTAGCGGTAGTTGATGTATCAGAAATTGATTGATTACTTACATATATTTTAAAACTCTTCACCTTAGCTTTATTGAAAGGAGGTTTTATAATAATTAAATTTTTATTACTACCGCCTTCAATATTATCTATAGTTGGCGCTACTATCGGATTATTGGTTTGTTCAGCTCCAATATCAACGATACCTTTTCTTTCTTTACCATACAAATCATAGGCTGGAACTGTATAGTAAACGGTTCCATTGGTCAATTTTAAATTAGAAACACCCTCTGCGATACCAATAAAGTTTGATTTAACTTTATAAGTAGATAAATCAATCATTCCACTTGTAGAACTGATGATATTTTTATCCGCCTTTACAGAAAACGATTTGTAATTGTTATACTCAGTTACCTCTTTTGGTAATATGTTAGCATAAATTAAAGTTGCACCCGGTATATTGTTATTTGAATACTGCGATTTTTGGAAAAGTATGTCTCCAGCAGGATTGCTGAATAAATTATTTACAAGTACAGCTCTTCTTTCATTCGCTAATGAAAATAAAACTGCATATGCATTATTATTAATAAATGTATTATTAATAATAAATGTGGTATCACCGCCCCAGCCACCTGTATTTATTATTGCAGATGCAGTACCCTGCCAATCATCTTTCGCCATGGTTCCATTCTGAACAAAAAGATTATTGGAAATCGTAATTTTACCGCTCCATCCTTGAAATAAATAATTTACATTACTTGCACCAAATTTATTATTGAAAAATTTATTCGCATCAATGATTGCTCCTCGATCATTTACATTTATATATCCATTATTTGAATCGAAAGTAGAGTTACTTACTTTAGCGCCATTTCCTAAATTTAAGAACCCATTTTGAGTAGTAGTATTACCATTATTCTTGAAAATACATGCATTAACCACAATAGGAACGTTTGCGGAAATGGCAATATTACCATGGTTTTGAATGGTTAAACCTTGTATTGTTACGGTGTCATATGTATTTGAAATGCTCAATAAAACAAAGTCGGTTCCGCCAGTTAAAATAGTATTTTTTATGTCAGCAGAATCCTTTGTAAACTGATACTTACTGGTAATGAATAATTTTTTCTGAATCGAAACGCTTGCACTATTCAAATGAGTACCATTATTAAATACAATGGTGTCTCTGCTTTGCGCAAAATCAACAGCCGCTCCTAGTGTTTTAAAAGGAGCAGTTGGACTACCAAAATTATTATCATTTCCATTAGGGTCAATGTAAATTAAAGAGGTAACTTTTACAGAAACTATATTGGAATAATCAGATTGAATACCATTTTGATCAATTGATTTAATACGATAATAATAATTTTTACCAATAAATAAATTAGCATCTTTTAATGAGGTAGTATTATTAAGCACAGTGTCAACTACCGAATTGTCTTTTGTAAATGAATCTGTTGAATGATATATAATGTATTTACCAGTTACTTGACCTGTTGGATTTGTCCAGCTTATTTTAACAGCGTTTGATGCTGCTTGCGCAGTTAAGTCCGTAGGTAATTTCGCACCCACGTTTGGCGTTGCAGACTTAATCAAACTATACAATGAAGTATTTACTTTATCCGTCGTTTGAATTTTATAAAAATACTTTGTTCCGTTGGTAATGTTTACTGAATCTACATAGTTGTCCAATTTCACAGCACCAATACTGCCATCATATTCAATGATATATGGAATTTGTGAATTATCATTTAAGTCGTTCCAACTTCCGCCATTATTTATTTGAAGATAATCTTCTGAACCACCTGAATTATTGGGTTCTCCACTACCAAAATTAGTACCAGACATGTTCATGGTGATTGGCTTGCCATTGATCCAATACCATGATCCTTTTGGTTCATTGGTCTTATCAATCTGATAGCCACCCGCCCAGAATGAACTACCGTTGATATTTTGTCGCGCAGTATTAATATAATTATTTTCCTCTGAAGTTTCAATACAAACCAATTGTCCACCTTGTTCATTCGCCAAATTTTTAGCATTGGTCCAAGTAGCATTGGTTTTACTCATATAATAGGTAGATCCGCCATATGCACCTATATAAGTATAATCGCTCGCATTAAATGGCGATTTTGTTGAGCCCATTATTTTATTAGTAACAGCAGTATCATTAAATCGACTACCAATTTTAGCATAAGGCACTGTTGTACCTAAGGTATCGGTTGATCTATAAATGAACACAGAATCTATATAGGGCACTTTTACTAAATCCCATCTTAAATAGTTTCTCTTTTGACCAGGTGTTACATATAATATAGGTTGCGGTATGCCAATGACATTTTCAAATGCGCCAATATCTGGCTTTGTTCCCGCAGGCAATGGCCTTGCATTGCTATAAAAATCTTTATTGGGAATAATCGCGGTATCCAATCCATAACCAATACCAAATGAACTTGCATCGAGTCTAAAGTCCTTACCGGCCGAATCCACAAATTTTAAACTATTGTCTGCGAAATAATTATCTTTTTGGTAATAATTTCCATTAGTATTGAAATTTTCCGGCAATTCTTTTAAAGAAATAGTTGCATAGTTATTCGAAACATTAAAATCTACAGATCTATTATTACCTGTTCTAATTGATCCAGAATTTATTAAAATATTATTAGTAATTAAATTTAAGAATCCTGCACTATTTTCCCATGTTCTAACATTATATAAATAACTATTCCAATTTACATTACTGGATGAATTACCAACAAATGTATTATTTATTGTTAACGCACTATCAACCGCATCACCTCCAACAGAGATTAAATTGGGTGATTTATTATTATAGAATAAGTTATTCCAAATTTTTAATTTCTGAACAACCCCATGTATTAAGCCATGATTCCCATCATTTGTCACATGAGATTGATTTTTAAAAATATTATTATTAATATAGGTCCAGGCATGGTCACCTTGATTAAATGGTTGAGCTAAAACTGAGATCATCCCTTTATTCGCCTCAAAAATATTATTTTCAACTTTCACACCTGCAACTCTAATCACAGATAAATCATAGGACTTAGTAACATTATTAGTAAATATATTATTTCTGATAATCCCGCCATTAAACATGATTGAAAGACCCTGTGTATTCATCACCTTAAATCCAATGAATTTTTGCAAACTTGTATCGCTTGTAAAGTTGGATTGTTTAATGAATGGATCCCACCAATCATTATTTTGAGCAACACCAGTACCATCAATTTTAGTTCTCGAAATATGTGTCGTATCAAGATCTAATAAATACCTTGATGCTAATATTAAATTTTTGGAACCATAATCTATCTTGTCTTTATAAGTTCCTTCATAAACTATGATCGTATCTCCTGTCAAAGATTGATTAATTGCAGAAGGAATTGTTTTTAATGTTACATCTGCATTAGGTGTGGTTTCAGCAGTATTTGTTACATACCATAATACTTTACCAGTTCCTACTCTAAATAATGAACTTGTAACACAACCATTGTTATCGGTATAGGTAATTTTAGTGATGCCATCTTTTATACCTGTTACCACACCAGTCACATTTCCTGTGCCTGTAATGGTACCAACAGCAGTATTAGAAGATACCCAAGTGTTAGAAGTAGCTGGGTAAGCTGAACCTGTTATATTTGTTGTTCCAACGGGACCGCTCAAAACAGTGCTAGAATTAATTCTAATTGTTGGCAACGAATTGACTCTGGAAGTAGGAATAGTAATTGTTTGCGCAATTGCTCCAGTAGAAGTAATTGAAATTGTTCCAGCAGGTGCTGAAGTAGCAGCAGCGGTAATTCTAACAAAAATTGATGTAGTTGTTACAGACCCAGAACTCTGTGTTAATGTGATTGAAGAAGAATAGGTACCTCCACTCGTTGTTGCAATTTCATACCCAGTAGGAGAAGTAATGATAATGTTATTGGTTAAGCCTGACCCTGTAATTGTAAATGTTTGAGCAGCTGATGCAGTACCGATACAAGTAGCCAATGCAGTAATAGTACCAGATTTTGTAATACTTGGGCCACTCACTGTAAATGAAACAGTTGTTGCACAACCAGTTGCGGCAGTGTAAGTAATAGTGGTAGTTCCATTCGCAACACCTGTTACCACACCTGAAGCGCTAATTGTTGCAACAGCAGTGGTTGATGATGACCATGTTCCTCCTGCAATAGTACTTGATAATGTAGATGTTCCTCCAATGACTGTAGTTGCAGTTCCTGTTATTGTTGGTAATGCATTTACGGTAGAACTTGGCATAACAATTGACAAATCAGTATTTGCACCAGATGAAGCAATACCTAAAGTTCCAGTAAAAGTGCCTGCACTTGCAGAAGCACTTAATCTTATATATAAAGTTGTATTTGTAACAGTCCCTGCGCTAGTTTGATTAACAACTAAAGTAGTTGAATATGTTCCTGAACTTGTAGTAGATAATTCAAAACCAGCAGGCGCAGATAAAACAACAGTAGTGCTAGCATTTAAGCTCGAAGCAGCTATAGTAAAACTTTGTGCAGCTGATGCTGTTGAAAGACATGAACTAAATGAGGTAAAATTATTAGTTGAAGTAATCGTACCAGATCCACCAGAATAAGTTTCTGGCGTTTCCATATAACTCGTTAAAGTTGCTTTTGGAAGATAGCTTGGATTCACTATTATTTTTTCATTAACAGCATTGGTTACTATACTATTCGTTAAAGTTGCTTTTGGAAGATAGCTTAGGCTATTTTCTTTTTTTGCATTAACATTCAAGGAAATTAATAAGAATAAGAAAGTAACAATAACAATGTTGTTTCCTGCGAATTGTAGAAATTTTTTCATACAGTTAAAATAAAAAATTGAAGGCTTTATCTATGAGGGTAGAAAAGCTTAATAAATGAAATGAACTAACATTCTATATAAGAATGTTAATATATTATTAAAGATATATATTTTTTGAAGTTTATTGATAAAATATTAACATAATTATCTATGAATCAAGCTAGATCGGAAGAGCGTCGTGTAGGGAA
>CALLKA010000119.1 GCA_938008665.1 uncultured Bacteroidota bacterium | reverse complement strand
TTGCAACTACAGGGGTTTTGGGTATCATTGAAGGAAAAAATCCAACTAAACGTGTTGTTGCATTAAGGGCAGATATGGATGCACTTCCAATTATTGAAGAAAATAAAGTGGATTATATTTCAACCAAGGAAGGGGTGATGCATGCATGCGGTCATGATGTGCATACCACTATATTATTAGGAGCTGCAAAAATTTTATGGAGTTTGCGTGATGAGTTTGAAGGCACCATTAAATTATTATTTCAACCAGGGGAGGAAAAAAATCCAGGCGGTGCGAGTTATATGATACGCGACGGGGCTTTACAAAATCCAACACCACAAGGGATTGTGGCGTTGCATGTTCATCCGGGTTTGAATTTAGGAAAATTAAGTTTTAGAAAAGGGCGTGTGATGGCAAGTGCGGATGAATTATATATTTCTATCAAAGGTCCAGGTGGACATGCAGCAACACCACATCAAACAGTGGATACTATTTTAGTTGCATCACAATTAATTACGAGCTTACAAACCATTATATCTCGTAATCGAAATCCACAAAATCCATCTGTATTATCTATCTGTTCTATTCATGGTGGTAACACCACCAATGTGATACCGAGTGAAGTAAAACTGATGGGTACTTTTAGGGCAATGGACGAAAAATGGCGATTTGATGCACACGCATTAATGTTGCAACAAGCCAAAGGTCTGGCAATAGCAACGGGTGCCGAAATTGATTTCAGGGTGGACGTTGGATATCCAACCGTGGACAATGAACCGATGATTACCGAATCGGCTTGGAAATTAGCCGATCAATATATGGGTGCGGAAAATGTTGAAGAAACAGAAAAAAGAATGGGTGCCGAGGATTTTGGTTACTATTCTCAAATAATACCAGGTTGCTTTTTCAGGTTAGGTGTCAGAAATGAGGACAAAGGAATCATACATAATGTACATACTCCTCATTTTAATATAGATGAGTCGGCTATTGAACAAGGAGTAGGGATGATGTGCTATTTGGGGGTTAATTTATATGCCTAGGTAGGCAAAAACCCGTTTTAAATTAATTCACTAACTTTGAACTTCAAAACTAACATTCGTTATAAACCTATTTCATGTCAAAAAAAGATAATTTAAGAAGGGAACAGGCATTAGAATATCACGCTTCGGGAAGACCAGGTAAAATTGAAGTGGTACCCACCAAGGAGGCAAAAACCCAAAAGGACCTGTCCTTGGCGTATAGCCCAGGCGTGGCAATACCTTGTACCGAAATTAAAAACAATCCTAGTGACGTATATAAATACACTGCCAAAGGAAATTTAGTGGGGGTTATTACGAATGGAACTGCGGTGTTGGGTTTGGGAAATATTGGACCATTGGCGAGTAAACCGGTGATGGAAGGAAAGGCGGTATTGTTTAAAATATTTGCAGACATTGATGTATTTGATATTGAAATCAATGAAACGGATCCAGATAAATTTATTGAAATTGTAAAAGCTTTAGAGCCCACATTTGGGGGAATTAATTTAGAGGACATTAAAGCGCCTGAATGTTTTTATATTGAACAACAGCTGAGGGAAAAAATGAATATCCCTGTAATGCATGATGATCAACATGGTACTGCTATTATTAGTAGTGCAGCTTTGTTAAATGCATTAGAGTTACAAAAAAAGAAAATTGATAAAGCAAAATTTGTAGTGAATGGCGCAGGTGCTGCTGCAATGGCTTGTATTAAATTATATGTAGCACTAGGTGCTAGTTATGAAAATTTTATTTTATTTGATAAGGATGGCGTATTACATCAAGGCCGAACTGATTTAGGCGTTGATCGAAAACCATTTGCAATAAAGTCCGACAACATTACTTTAGCGCAGGCGATGAAAACGGCTGATGTGTTTTTAGGATTAAGTGTGGGCAATGTAGTTACCCCTGAGATGGTTTTATCCATGCCAAAAAATCCAATCGTATTTGCATTAGCAAATCCTGATCCAGAAATTGATTATGAATCTGCAACCGCTGTGCGTAAGGATATTATTATGGCTACCGGCCGATCCGATTTTCCTAATCAAGTTAATAATGTGTTAGGATTCCCTTATATATTCCGTGGCGCATTAGATGTGCGTGCATCATCAATTAATGAAGCGATGAAGTTAGCGGCGGTGAAAGCGCTAGCGGAACTAGCAAAATCGGCGGTGCCTGATTTAGTGAACATGGCGTATAACCAACAAAGTTTAAGTTTTGGATCAGAATATATTATTCCAAAGCCATTAGATCCAAGATTGTTAAGCACCTTGGCACCTGCGGTTGCGAAAGCGGCAGTGGCATCGGGCGTTGCGCAACAAATCATCACCAATTGGGAGGAGTATGAAGTACAATTAAACAAGCGACTTGGTTTAGATAATCAATTAATGCGTATCATTAGTAACAAGGCGCGCCGCGATCCAAAACGATTGGTTTTCTCAGATGCAGAAAATATTAAAATATTAAAAGCGGCAAGTATTATATATGATGATGGTATTGCTTATCCAATTTTATTAGGAAATGAAACCCGCATAAAAAATATTGCAGCTGCAAATAATATTGATATTACTGATTTGCCCATTATTGATATACGAAGTGATGAAATGGAAGCAAAGAGAGAATTCTTTGGATCTATCTTATTTCAAAAAAGACAAAGAAAGGGAATTAATAAATATGAGAGCTTAAAGTTAATGCGCACACAAAATTATTTTGGTGCCATGATGGTGGAAACCGGCGAAGCCGATGCGATGCTTTCAGGATTAACCAGAAATTATGCAGAAGGCATACGACCTGCGGTACAAATTATCGGAACTGAAGAAGGCGTTAAAAAAATTGCTGGGATGTATTTGTTGTTGACCAAAAAAGGTCCTTTGTTTTTAGCAGATACCACTGTGAACATTAAGCCTACAGCAGAAGAAATTGCAGATATTACTTTAATGGTTGCAAAGGAAGTGCGTAATTTTAATATAGAGCCCCGCATTGCTATGTTAAGCTATTCTAATTTTGGTAGTAGTGATACCGAGGAAGCAAAAATGATGGCGGAAGCAACAAAAATTGTAAAGCAACGCAACCCATCCTTAATTGTAGATGGTGAAATGCAAGGGATGCTGGCTTTTAATAAAGATATTTTAAAGGAGAATTATCCATTTAGTGAATTAGTGGATGTAGATGTAAATGTGTTGATCTTCCCTAATTTAACTGCCGGAAATGTAGCTTACCATTTATTAAAAGAAATTGGTGGGGTAGATATCATTGGTCCTATTTTGTTGGGATTGAAAAAACCAGTGAATGTTTTACAATTAGGATCAGGCGTGCGAAATATAATTAATATGGCAACAGTTGCAGTAGTGGACGCGCAATTAAAATCGCGAGTGGATACAAATACAGAAGTACAAAGATCAAGTTGGTGGAAGCGATTAAAGAAAAGAAAAAAGTAGTATGAATTATTTCACCCATTTTGGTAAATACCTTTTGATGTTAAAGGGCATGTTTACTGCCACCGAAAACAAATTGATGTTTTGGCGGGAGTACATCAAGCAATGTGTCGATATTGGGTTAGGTTCCTTACCTATTGTTGTTATTATTTCCTTTTTTTTAGGTGCGGTGATGACCGTGCAAACTGCAGCACAATTAGTGAGTCCCTTAGTGCCATTAAGCACCATTGGTATTATTGTGCGTGATGGTATGCTGTTGGAATTTGCACCTACTTTTTTAAGTATTGTATTGGCGGGGGTAGTAGGTAGCAAGATTGCCAGTGAGTTAGGTAATATGCGCATTTCTGAGCAAATAGACGCGCTAGAAATTATGGGTATCAATACCAAGAACTATTTAATTTTACCGAAAATTTTAGGTGCTTTTACCATGGTGCCATTGTTAGTGGGTATTTCTGCTGTGATAGGTATTTGGGGCGGATACTTAGTGGGCAATTGGACAGGCTCGGTACCTGCAGAAGTTTTTTTAACTGGCATTAGAAAAGGAGTGGATACGCATTACATCACCATTGCATTTTACAAATCGTTTATTTTCTCATTTATCATAAGTACGGTACCTTGTTATTTCGGCTATAATGTAAAAGGAGGCGCACTTGAAATTGGTAAAGCCGGAACCCAGTCGGTGGTGGTAAGTTGCATTTTAATTTTAATTGCAGATTATATAGTGGCGGCCATTGCTTTATAGTTTAACTTAGTAGTATAAATTATAGCAATGAAAATAAGCTTTCATGGCGCAGCGCGCACAGTAACTGGTTCCAAGCATTTAGTTCAATTGGATAACAATGAAAGTTTTTTGTTGGATTGTGGTTTATTTCAAGGAATGGGCAGAGATACAGATTCCTTAAATGCAAAATTTGGATTTGATGCAACCAAGGTTGATTATGTTATTTTATCACATGCACATATTGATCACAGCGGCCTACTTCCTAAATTAGTAAAGGAGGGATTTACGGGTACGATTTATTGTACGCCTGGCACCAGAGCACTCGCTGAAATTTTATTAGAAGATTCTGCAATGATTCAACGTGATGATGCTAAATATGGTAATAAGCGTCGTGCTAAACAAGGGTTACCCCCAATTGAACCATTATACGATATTGATGATGTGAACCTGACGATACCTTTATTTAAGGCAGTTGATTATAATACTCCAACAAAAATTTCCGATTCGGTAGAAGTATTATTTACTGATGCTGGCCATATTATTGGAAGTGCTGCAGTTAGTTTAAAAATAAAGAATGGTGAAAATATAGAGTCACTCACTTTTAGTGGTGACATTGGAAGGTATCGTGACATGATTCTTCGGTCACCTTCTGAATTCCCGCATGCTGATTATATCATCATTGAAAGTACCTATGGGGACAAGCTGCATGATTTAATTCACACTACGCCAGATGATTTATTAAAATGGATTGAATCCACTTGTGTGGAACAAAAAGGTAATTTAATTATTCCTGCATTTAGTGTGGGACGTACACAGGAAATTTTATTTGAATTAAATCAATTGTCACTAGAAAAAAGATTACCCCATATACCAATATATGTGGACAGCCCATTAAGCATGGAAGCGACAGAAGTATTAAAAAAGTTTCCTAAATATTTTAATAAAAAAATTCAGAAGATATTGGAAGTGGATGATGATCCATTTGATTTTGAAGGATTGCGCTATATAAAATCAGTAGAGGAGAGTAAAGCCTTGAATGAGGACTTACATCCCAAGGTAATAATATCAGCATCGGGTATGGCAGATGCGGGCAGGGTAAAGCACCACATTAAAAATAATATCAGCAATTCAAAAAACACCATTTTATTAGTGGGTTATTGTGAGCCACATTCATTGGGTGGGCGATTAATGAATGGTGCCAAGGAAGTGAAAATTTACAGTGAGTTATATGAGGTGGTGGCCAAAGTCGGGTCCATTCGAAGTATGAGTGCGCATGGCGATTATGAGGACTTAATGCAATTTTTAGCATGTCAAACGCCTGATTTAGTGAAACAAGTTTTTGTGGTACATGGTGAGGCTGAAGTGCAGGATCATTTTGCGGAAAGATTACGCAAAAAAGGATTCAAGGAAGTGCATGCCCCTGAAATGCATGAAAGTTTTGAGTTGCAATAGTTAAAATAAACTTTGTGGTGTAAAAATTTTATAGTCAAATTTTTCGCAAGGATTATTGCTTTGCTGAAAACTTTTTGCAACTGTATGGGCGCTCATTTTATACGTATCAAACTGGGTAACGGCAATTTCGGTAATCTGCTTTTCGTTCAAATTTTCATTAACCCAACTATTTGCCAAATTATCATTTAAAATTGTGGGCATTCGTTTTTTTACATTGTGAATTTTGCGCATCAATTCATTGGCCTCGGTTGTTATTATTCCGAAGCTGTTTTTTATTTCACCAGTTTGATGGTTGGTCCAAGTGTTCCAAACCCCTGCTATATAAAAAATGGGCGCTTCGTTCACTGAAACGCAATGCGGGTATTTTTCTTTATTAAGTTCCTGCCATTCAAAAAAATGGGAGGCTACTACCAAGCATCTATTGGTATGAATTGTTGCTGCCGCTACTTTATTGGTAAGCAGGGTTTCGGCCTTGATATTGAGGGTGGTGTATTTTTTTCTTGATTCAATCAATTCCTTTTCATTACGTACCCAATTTGGGATTATTTCCCAATGCATTAAGCCGGGTCTTAAAATTGGCTGGTTTACATTACCGCTTCGTTCATTAAATATAACTGGCCATTGGTCATAAGCAAACCCAGATTGAACTGGAATATCTAGGGCATCTAAGTCCAATACTTTGTCGCCTATTTTTATAGTTTGCTTTTTAGGAATTTTGATACCAATGACGTAACACATGGCTTAAAAATAACGATAAATTTGTTTGCATTCTAGTGAACTAAAGATAAAATGTATATGTTATATAAATAAACAAATCCATGAAATCACTATCCATAATATTACTTCTTGCTGGGATATACTTTGTGTTTCAATCATTTATCTCCAAATATGTGATTGATACTGAAAAGCAGGTATATCGGGTTGTCAAAAAAGAGGCTGATTTTGAAATTAGGTATTACCCCGAAGCTTTAATGGCAACCGTTTATTCAAAAGGGACCAATTATAAATCAGTTGCCAGTTCGGGATTTAATAAATTAGCTAAATTTATATTTGGCGGAAATCAGCAAAAGGAAAGTATTTCCATGACTGCTCCAGTGAGAATGAGTATAACAGAAAATGGATCAAGTATGAGTTTCGTTATGCCCCAAAAATATAATAATCAATCTTTGCCAACCCCGAATGATCCAAATATTGAAATAAAAAAATCACTCCCAGAATATGTTGCCGTTATTAGTTTTGGAGGGTATGCGACAGATGAAAAAATTGCCGTTGCTTATCAAAACCTAGTTAAAATTTTATCCGAGAAAAAAATTATTACCAAAGGTGGATACAAGCTTTTAGGATATAATGCACCCTATCAATTTATGGGTAGGACCAACGAGGTAATCATTCCAATAGAATGGACAGAATAGCTTTAATTTTTCCTATTCAATATTGGGTATCATTTTAGGTAAATTTCAAACAATTTTAGTGCTAATTTTGTCAATCACTTAAACGAAGAATTTATGCAATTGGAAGTTGAAAATTTAAATGAAAAAATAAAAGATGCAAGGGCTCAATTACTTTTACATCCGGTTTATGCACAGATCAATAATTTAGACGGGCTAAAAAATTTCACCCAATTTCATGTATTTGCTGTTTGGGACTTTATGAGTTTATTAAAGTCACTTCAAATTGGTTTGACATGTGTTACGCTGCCTTGGGTGCCGGTGGGTTCCGCCAATACAAGATACTTAATCAATGAAATTGTTTTAGGAGAGGAGTCAGACGTGGATGAAAATGACCATAGAATTAGCCATTTTGAATTGTATCTAAAGGCAATGCGCCAAATGGGAGCGTCAACAAATTTGATTGATGCGTTGATTAATGAAATTAATAATGGACATTCCATTGAGCAGGCCATTCAGCTTGCGCCACTACCTGATAAAGTAAAAATGTTTTTACTGTACACTTTTGATATTGCTCAAAATGCGCCACTGCATGTTAAAGCGGCGGTATTTACATTTGGTAGGGAGGATTTAATTCCAGATATGTTTACGGCAATTTTAAATAAAATTTATAAGGATCATCCGGATCAGGTAGCCACTTTCAAATATTATATTGAAAGGCATATTGAAGTGGATGGTGGCCATCATAGCCAATTAGCATTGGAAATGGTCGCTGAACTATGCGGCAATGATGCTACAAAATGGGAACAGGCAACCAGCGCATCTTTAAAGGCTTTGGAAATGAGGGCACAATTGTGGGATGCAATTATTGATCACCACATGGGTTAGTTTTTTTCTTATTTTCGACATAAATACTCTTGATATGTTGCATTCTATAGGAACTTGTTTATGGTTTGATGGTAAAGCAAAAGAAGCTGCTCATTATTACAAAGAAATATTTGGTGAGGTGAATATTATATCAGAAAATCCTATGGCGGTAGTTTATACGCTATTTGGTCGACGTTTCATGAATTTAAATGCGGGTCCTGGGTATCCAATTAATCCATCAATATCATTTTATATTAGCGCAGAAACTGATACGGAATTGGATATAATTTGGGAAAAGTTAATCAATGAAGGTAAAATATTAATGCCTTTAAATAAATATCCATGGAGCGAAAAATATGGCTGGTGTGCGGATAAGTTTGGTGTCAACTGGCAATTAATGTTAGGTCATAAGAGTAGCTCCAAAGTGATGCCACATTTATTATTCACAGGTGCTAATGCAGGTCAAGCAAAAGAGGCCATTGCATATTATTCTGGTTTGTTTGTTGATTCAAAACCTATTATAGTTGATGAATATAAAATAGGGGAGCCTGATTTAGCCGGTTTTATTAAATATGCTCAATTTGAATTGAATAATCTTTCATTTGGCATAATGGATAGTTCAGCTCCGCATAAATTTACATTTAATGAAGGTGTCTCATTTGTTGTTACAGTGGATACGCAAGAAGAAATAGATTTTTATTGGGATTATTTGGTAAAGGATGGCGCGCCTGGAAGATGTGGCTGGTTAAAGGATAAGTATGGGGTAAGCTGGCAGGTCGTGCCTAGTATGCTCGGAAAATTAATGACCAATCCTGAAACAGCTCCTAAAGCAACCTATGCTTTTTTGCAAATGTCTAAACTAATTATTACTGATTTAGAAAAAGCGGTTGAATGATAAAATTCTTTTAAATAAAATATTTTTGCATAATTATTTTTCAATACTCGAAAAAACTAAGTCATTTAAAAAAGTAATAATCTGATCTTCATTTTTTGATTTACTAAAATCAGTTAAAGAAGGAAGATTATTCATAAAGAAGTTCTGCAAATGCGCTACTTCAATAATAGTCGATGCGAGTGAGTGAGGATATTTGTATTTTGAATTACATTCTAAAATGATTTCTCCAACCGAATTACACAATTCCTTATAAGGTTTAAAGTATTCCTGCTTATTGTCTTGACTTACTTGTTTGGTTAAGTAGGCTTTTGAACCTTCTGAAATTAAAATTTGGTGTAAAATGGATTCATCTACATGTCCGGTCATTATATCATCCTCCACAGTGGTTGCTAATATGGTGATTACTTTTTTTAGCTTGGACACCGGATTCGTTACGTTTTTAGTTTGGTATCCGATTTGAAATTCCAACCATCCCCAATACCAGGAAATAATATATACTAGCAATTTGTGTTTGTTTTCAAAATATCGATATACCCCAGCTTCTGTAGTGACAATAGCTTCTGCTAGTTTCTTGAATGTAAAGGTTTCAAACCCGTTTTTGTGTATAAGTTCAATGCTGTATTTTATGATATTTTTACCTAGTTCAGATTGTTCTGGGTCTCTTAAATAAAGCGAAGGATTCATTTTTATTTGTACTTCCAGTTTCATAATGTCCTTTTTAAAT
>CALLKA010000118.1 GCA_938008665.1 uncultured Bacteroidota bacterium | reverse complement strand
GACAAACACAATAACAACAGCTCCAATAACAGGAACTATAATTTTATTTAGATAATGCATATAATTAGAAACTTAATCTTATTTTTTGTTTGTGCTTTATTTATAATAAAAGTGCAAGCGCAGACCCCATTTATTTCCCAAAATTTTAATAATACGCAGTTTTTTAATCCTGCCAGTGTTGGATTTGGAAGTTATAATAGGTTTAGTAGTATTTATCGAAGTCAATTTAATAATGTTGGAAGACCTTATAAAACCATTGGTTTGAATCTTGATTTTGGGTTCTTGAAAAATTCAGGGGAAGATATGAATAATCTTGGTTTCGGAATTCAGGGAATCTCAGAACAAATTTTAGATGGTATTTTGCAAACAAACTCAATTACAGCAACTATTGCAGATAGAATATTTTTTGATGACTTTGGTATGAATTATTTAGCGATTGGTATTGGGTCAACATACATTAATAGAACAATAAATTATGCGTTATTAAATTTTGGTGATCAGTTTATTCAAGGAAAATTAGTAAATACATCGAGTCTAGATATTATTAATAAGGACCAATCTAAAAATACAATTAATGTTGGTTTTTTGTTTTCGCATAATAATGATAATGCTTTTTTTCAAATAGGAGCTAGTGCATATTTACTCAATAGAGCTCAAAATCAACAAACTTATAAAGATACCGTTGAAGTGGATATAAGTCAGATAATGGGGCAACTGAATTTTGAACATATTATATCAGGTAACAAATCTTTATTGGTACATGCTAATTTTCAAAACAGGTATGAAAAACAATATTATTATGCTGGTGCAGCTATTGGTATTCCATTTAATGAAGCCTATGAATCTACAAATAGGATGTATGTGGGGTGTTTTTATCGATCAAAAGATGCAGTGGTTCCCTATATAGGCTTGTTGGTAAATAAATATAAGTTGGGTATTACTTATGATATTTATAATAATGACATGACGGAAGCTAATCTCAGGCCGCAAACTTTTGAATTTACTTTGTCTACCTATTTTGGCAAACGTCGTAATGAAGGGATGAGAAGCTTATTTGATTAAACTTTGAAAAATATCTTCTTCTTGTATAAGAAATAACATAAGCCCCATTCAATTAAAAATATTAGGGTGCATCCAAATAGGGCAATAAAAGTTTCGGAGACGGTAAAGCTATTTAATAAGCCAAACGCAAACTTTTTAACATAAGGATTTAACCATCCGCCACCCGCTGTTTCAAAAAACAAATAAATGAATATTGAATTCAGTGATAAAATTCTTAAAAATAAGATCTTTTTGTTTTGCTTAATATCAATGAAGTAATAACTAGCAGCAAAAAATAGGATACACCAGCCAAGGGAAACTATGGTAAATGAGCTAGTGGCAATTCTTTTGATAATGGGGTTTATTTCTAAAACATCCAGGGTATAGCCAATAAGCAATAACCCCAATCCCCATAAAATCATCTTTTTCATTTTGTCTTTCTGACCTGATGCATTTAATAGTAATTTACCTATTAATGCACCTGCAGTCGTATGAACCGAAGTTGGGATACAATTGATGGCCACCCATCCGCCGCGACTGGTTTTATTCATGAGCAGCATATCAACATAATTGCCAAAATTAAAATGATTGGTAAACCCTAAATTATAGCCAGGAACATTGGTATAGCGGTATAGGAAATCGGTTAAAATTAATAGGGCAATACATAAAACTATTTGTGATTTAATTTGCCATTCAAAAATGAAATAAGCAACTAGCATGGTAAAGGAAAGTTGGGTTAATACATTCCACAATTCAAAACTCAATCCAGTATCTTTTACCGCATAGCATAATACGCCCCAAAAAAACAACCAACCGCTACGTTTAATTGTTTTAAGGGTTATTTCCTTTTTTGGAATATTTTTTTGTTGTTGATTTTGAATAGAGTAGGCCATCGCAGTACCAGCAATAAACATAAATCCAGGTTGGATCAAATCCCAAAATCGCATTCCATGCCAGGGATGGTGTTGAAATTGGATAAATATAGTTTCAAGGAAATTGTCTTTCGAAGCTAAAAAAAATACTTTAAAAATTCCTGTGCTTTCTAGGGCCAATAACATCATAATTAAGCCCCGCATAAAATCAAGTGAATACAATCGTTTATTTATATCTACAGTAGTATGCTTATTGGACATAAATTAATTTTTAAAATGAATTTACATCAACCATCACAAGGTTTAAGTTTCAAATATTTGAAGGAAGATTTACCTGCAGGCTTAGTCGTTTTTTTAGTCGCTTTGCCTTTATGTTTAGGTATTGCTTTGGCATCTGGCGCGCCTTTATTTTCTGGTATCATTGCAGGAATCATTGGCGGAATCGTAGTTGCATTTGCAAGCGGATCG
>CALLKA010000117.1 GCA_938008665.1 uncultured Bacteroidota bacterium | reverse complement strand
GGTCACCAGCACCTTGCTCTTCTTTCTTTTTTCTATCCACCCCTTGGTTAATATCTGCAGATTGTTCGTGGATGGCACTTAGTACACCACAGCTATCCGCTTCAAACATGTATTCACTTTTTGTGTAACCGATTTTCTTGATCACATTACGTGCAATAGTTTGAACATCTAAATATGCTTTAGATTTTACCTCACCTGCCAAGATCACTTGACCAGTAGTTACTAAAGTTTCACATGCCACTTTGGATTGTGGATCAAATGCTAAAAAGTTGTCGATTAAAGCGTCAGAAATCTGATCCGCTACTTTGTCTGGATGTCCTTCAGAAACGCTTTCTGAGGTAAATAAATAAGGCATAGAGTTAGTATTTAAGGTGCAAATATATTAATAAAAGCTATTTGATTCAAATGGATACTATAAATCTGAATAATAAATATGAAGCCTCATTCTGAATCGGGAATGCTTTCCTCCTCCTAAACGAACCCTACCGATAGCGGGTTGATTACCAAGGCTTGAACTTAAATAATCCACGCTAGAAGATTTATTATTAGGATAAGGTGGTACAAACATGATAGAATCGTTCACTGGAGCTAATATTCTAAAATCAAACATCGAGTCCGTTCTTGAGATAACGCCTTGCACATATCGACTTATATTAAAGTTGTAGCTAGCTACTTTATCATAACCCATAATTGATTTATAAACTAATCTACCACCAAAACGGCTCAAATATTCAGGGCTAGTTGTTCCAACATAATCATTAGGCACATTCCTGATTTTTTTGGCAGCAGAATCATAGATACCTAAAAATAAGTATTGTGGTGGTAACATTTGTTGGTCAATTGTTTTCAAATTCGCGTCATCCGGAACCTGTTCTGCAATTAATTCGGCACGATGAATGATCTTATTTTTAAAGGATTTCAATCCTGGCACTTTCAATTTCACCATAGTACCGGGACTCGTCTGAACGTAAACCAATGAATCATTCAATGTGCCATTGATATATTTAAAGGATTCGGAAGCTGATCTATTTCTTGTGATAAAATTAGCATCCCCTGTATTATAAACATTGTATTTAAAATAGCGGACTGCAGTATCTCTTTGTGTTGCACCTACTGAACTTGATCTGTAATATAAGCCAAGCTTCGTGTTGGTATCAGTCATTCCAAGACGAATTAATACATTACTATTACCACTGGTGGTTATCGCAAAACCCTTGAAATATTCACGTAAAGTAGAATCATTTTTGTATGCATTGGTCGAATCAAATAATTTAATGAATTGCAGTGCAGCAGACGGCAATAGTTTTATTCTAATTTGATTATTAGCTAATTCAAAACGACTTATCACAGAATCCCTCACTTTTTGAAAATCAAGGGTATAAGGATTTGCTAGTGCGGCACCCGGTTTTATGTTATATGCACTTGGATAATTACTTGCATATAGTTTGCCAATTTCAAGTGGCGTGTTATCATCAATCTTACTGACGTTTAAAGTTATCGGCTTTGTAGAATCTCCATAAAAACCACGATAGCTTAAAATCAGGACAGCCGAGTCAACTAGGATACTATCCTTGTCACCTTGTAAATAAAATGGGAAAATTTCAGGTTTTAATTGGAAAAAGATGGAAGCAGTTGTAGCACCAAAAATAGGGTCGTTTGTAATGCTTCCTAAAACATGTTCATCTGTTCCAAAAATGCGCATTGAATCCGCATAGTCTGCAGACTGCGTCTCCACTGACAATAAGGTATCCTTGGTATTTACAGCATCCATTGCTGGAAGTAAACCAAGGCCTAATTCAGAAGTACTAATACGCGTACATGCTGAAAAAATCAGGGTTAAAAAAAGGAAAAAAGAAAATTTCTTAAGGGTATGAATTGATGCCATGAATTTGATTATCATTACTTTGCTGCAAGATCGTTGTATAAATCTAAATACTCTGTTAAATCGGAATCCCAACCATTAAAAGGAACTACTTTTTTTCCTTTCACGATTGAAAATTCAGATACTAATTTTTTATCTAATACATCAGCACCAAAAGTGATTGCATCCGCATAGGTGGCGCCACCTCTAAATAGTGCTGTATTATTTAAATCCTTAAATGGTTCCAAATCTTTGTCTTTCATATTTGTATTGATCAAAGATTTTGTTAAAAAATCCTTGCCCAATTTCTCTTCAAAAGTATTTTGACCAATGGTAAAAATCACTTTTGCATTTGAAAAAACAGGTTCTTTCTTAAATGCCGTTTTGATGTAAGCAGGAATTAAACCAGTCATCCAACCACTACAATGAATAATGTCAGGAGGCCATCCAAATTTCTTCACCGTTTCCAATGCGCCTCTGCAAAAGAAGATGGTGCGAAGCGCGTTATCGTCAAACCATTTTTCATTTTCATCATGAAAAATTTGCTTTCTTTTGAAAAAATCCTCGTTTTCTAGAAAATATACTTGCAACCTTGCATTCGGCAAGGACGCAACTTTGATTTGTAAAGGATAATCATCCCCGTCCACTTGCACATTGATCCCAGATAAACGAACTACCTCATGTAAACGGTGTCTGCGCTCATTGATTACACCAAATCTGGGCATAATACAACGTACTTCTAACCCACTGTCATTACTTTTAATTGCGAGCTTATTGATAACCTCCGCAAATTCGGTCAGCTCCAAATAGGGCGACATTTCTGTGGCGATATATAAGATTCGTTTTTTTTCAGACATTCATTTTGAATTTAACTCAGAACCATCTTTGAGTCTGCAAAGTTACATAAAACCAAGGACTTTAAGAAACCACAAAAAACAGTAATAAAACCCCCTCGGCCAACGCATATCTTAACAAATGGTCGTATTTTGCAGAAGATAGGAAAATTCAACCCCAATTATGGCCAAATTTTTAAAAATAGGATTCTTCTTTTTGATTGGCATATTGCTGATTTGGTGGAGTTTACATCAAATTCCACCACAGGAATGGGACAAATTTACCAAGGCCTTGGCTAAGTCAAAATTTTGGCTAATCCTTCCTATATTTTTCATTTTAGGCCTATCTCATTTCATTAGAGCCCTTCGGTGGAGATTAATCATGGAACCTCTGGGATACAAACCCTCCATCATGAACACTTTTTTAGCCGTGCTCATTGGCTACCTTGCCAATTTAGCCATCCCTAGATTAGGGGAGGTTTTAAAATGCACATTACTTGCAAAGTATGAAAAAGTGCCTGCTGAAAAAATTGTGGGCACGATTGTAGCTGAAAGAGCTTTTGATGTGATTAGTCTTGGCATTGTTTTTTTATTAGCGCTTACTTTACAATTTAATGTTATTGAAGCAGGCTGGCAACAATTACAAACAAGCAATAGCGCTTCCACCCATTCAAATAATAACTTATCTATAATTCTAGGGATTGTAGCTTTTTTATTGTTTGTGGCTATTATTTTATTTTTTACACTCAGGCATAAATTAGTAAGTATCATCAACCCTTTAAAAAAAATCATCAAGGGTATTTGGGAAGGAGTGATCAGTGCGACCAAATTGAAAAAACATAACTTATTCTTTTTTTATTCATTTAGCATTTGGTTTTTATACTTACTGGCTACCTATATTGGATTGTATGGAACAGAAGGAACTGCAAGTTCTTTTTCAACTGCGATCAGTTGTCTTGCATATGCGAGTATCGGCATGATTATTACACCTGGAGGTATTGGTGCTTATGCCTACTTTATGGCCAAGGTATTGGAATTAAATGGTATTGAATATACACTAGGTTTGGCAAATGGAACCTTACAATGGTTTTCACAAGTCATCATTGTGATTGTATTAGGAGGAATTGCTTTAGTCGTGCTTCCATTTATTAACAAACAAGCAAAGTAAAATGCGATTAGTAGAAACAATTCATCAAAAAATAAAAACGGTTGCCGAAGCAAAAAAAGCCATTGCCGCAGGAAAAGTATTAGGCAAAACTTTTGCATTCACCAATGGCTGTTTTGATATTCTACATCCAGGACATTTATATTCTTTAGCGGAAACTGCAAAAGAAGCAGATTTCTTAATTGTAGGACTGAATAGTGACGCTAGTGTAAAACGATTAAAGGGCCCAGAACGCCCCATCAATAACACCCATGATCGTGCAATAATTTTAGCCAATTTATTATTGGTTGACATGGTGGTGATATTTGAAGAAGATACCCCTTTGGAACTGATTAGTAGTTTATTACCAGATGTTTTAGTGAAAGGTGGCGATTACACTATTGAAACTATTGTAGGTGCGAAGGAAGTAATTGCAAATGGAGGAAAAGTTATCATCAATCCCATCATTGAGGGATTTTCAACAACGAACACCATTGAAAAAATTAAAAATACCTAATTAAGCATTTTATAATTTATCTAGTATATGCGTTTGATATTCCTGTTATTTTTATGCGCCATCTCCCAACAAGTAGCTATTGGACAAGCCAGCCAAAACTGGCATTGGAAGGATTACGAAACTGATTCAGTACATGGCATTAGTTTACATAAAGCATATAAATTAATAGCTACCCTACCACAAAAATCAAGTCCTGTAATCGTTGCAGTAATTGATGGCGGCATTGATACCAATCACGTTGCTTTGAAAAATTTACTTTGGACCAATGCAAAAGAAATTCCAAACAACCAAATAGATGATGATAAAAATGGTTATGTAGATGACCAACATGGATGGAATTTTTTAGGCGGAAAGGATGGCCGTAACATTGATAAGGCTGCCGCAGAAATGACAAGGATTTATCATCGATACAAAAACGAGTACAATGGGAAACAAATTGACACCAACCAATTAAATGCAAAAGAGAAAGACACTTATTTGATTTGGAAACAAACAAGTGATGAAATAAAAATTTCAGAAAATGACTTAGGCAGTTTGCAATATATTAAAATGGCTGGGAATGCCATAAAAAAAATGGGTGCAATTTTATTAAAGGAATTACCAGACTCCAATTTCACTACAGCCAGTTTAGAATCCTACCAACCCATTGGCCGGGTGACACTTGATACTAAGATGGCTTATTTAAGGGCTGTAAAAATTCTCGGCATTGAAAAAGAAAGCACCTTTACTGAAGTTGTAAAAGATTTGGAAGAATATGTAGAAGGGAAAGAAAAAGCGGCGAGCGCGCAAGAAGTAGCTCCTGTAGATATTAGAGCGGATATTATTAAAGACAACTATTTTAATTTTTCTGACAAGCATTATGGCAATAATGATATCACAGGCCCCAATGCGCGTCATGGAACACATGTAGCAGGACTTGTTGCAAGTATACCAGATTCCAGTTGGCAGGTCAATAATTTATACCCTGCTTTAAAAATCATGGGAATAAGAACAGTACCCGATGGCGATGAATACGACAAGGATGTTGCATTGGCCATCAGATATGCGGTAGATAATGGCGCAAAAATTATCAACATGAGTTTTGGCAAATCCTATTCACCCGAGCAAGCATGGGTAGATAGCGCTATTAGATATGCGGCACAAAAAGATGTTTTATTAATTCACTCCGCAGGAAATGAATTTTATAATTTAGATTCTAAAAAAGTGTACCCAAATACCTACTCCCCTAGTTTTAAGGATACCGCAAAAAATGTTATTACGATAGGCGCAAGCAGTGATCCTAGTTTAAATAATGTTTTATTAACCGACTTTAGTAATTATGGCGCAAAAACAGTGGATGTGCTTTCACCAGGAAACAAAATATATTCCACTTTACCTGGTAAAAACAATTATGGCTATTTGCAAGGGACAAGTATGTCATCCCCCATCGTAAGTCATATGGCTGCAATGATTCGGTCTTATTTCCCACAATTATCTGCCATACAAGTAAAAGAAATAATTTTAAACAGCGTTTGGAAACTGGTGGATAGCAGTATTAAGTATGTCATTCCAAATAGAGACACAGAGAAATCATTGATCGAAGTATGCACCACTGGTGGCATTGTAAATGCTGCCAATGCCATTGCATTAGCAAAAACATATAAAGTAGCAACAACTCAGAATAACGACAAAAAGAAAAAAACTAAGAATTAGTAATTAAAAACAATATTTACCAAAATTAAAATAACATGTCTCGACCTAGTGCAAAAGAATATGGTGCCCCACATCAAAATTACATTAACTATACCAGCGGAAAAGATTATTCCATTTTAGTACAGCAATACCAAGAAAGAATTACAGAATCCTGGTCGGCAGTTCCAATTGAAAAAACAAATTTTGCTTATGCGCCCGACAAGTGGACCATCAAACAAATGCTGCAACACGTCATTGATACAGAAAGAATTTTCGCTTATCGCGCATTGGCTATTGCAAGGCAAGAACCGGCTGCTTTATTAGGATTTGACGAAAATGAATATGCAAAAAATGGAACCGCTGCAAATAGAAACTGGAAAGACATGTTAATTGAATGGCGTGTAGTTAGGCAATCTACCAATTTACTATTCGCCTCTTTTACGGAGGAACAAATGAAATCTATGGGAACGGCAAGTGGACATCCTATTTCTGTGAATGCATTAGGATTTATCATTTTTGGCCATGCGCTTCATCATTTACATGTGCTAAAGGAGCGCTATGATATCTAAATTACAAGTGACCTTATAAACAAAAATCCCGTTCCGATAACTCGGAACGGGATTTTTTATATAGCCAATGCTTCAATTATTTTGTTCCGTAAATATGGATCGCTAATTGTACATCAGAATCAACCATGCCAATACCATAATTAATTCCAAAAACTGTTCTATCAAAAGGGAAAAAAGCTTCAGCAAAAAAACCTTTATCATCTGCATTTCTAATGATTGCAGTGAAAGTAACCGGTGCCTTAATGCCTTTTAAGCTTAAATCGCCTTTAATAGTTGCTCTGTCTGCTTTAGTATAAGCTACAGTATTAATAGTAAATGTAGCCTCCCCAAATTTTGAAATATCAAAGAAGTCAGCAGAAGATAAATGACCTTGTAATTTTGCGCCACCCCCTTCATCTGTTACTTTTAAACCAGCAACATCAATTACAAAACTGCCACCTACTAATTTACCACCATCTACTTGTACAGCTCCTGATTTAACTGGGAAATATCCTGTATGGAAATCACTCTTTTTTGAACCAATCCAATCCACTTTGCTTTTTTGTGCATTTACAGTAAATGTAACTGCAGCGTTTGATTTATCTTTTTTAGTAAAAGCTACTAATGATAATGAAGTTGCCAAAATGACAACTGCGAAAATGATTTTTTTCATGATTATTTATTGTTTTAGATTATTGTGCCAACTAAAATACACAAAAAAATTGCGAATTCAATAGGCCCTGTTGTTATATAATATTTAATTGTTATTAAAGTGTAAATATATAAATCAATGTTTAAACAATAAAATAAATTTTTGGACAATTCTATGCCCATAATCTAGTATCTTCGCCAAAATTTAGATTATATGAATTTGCATGAATATCAAGCAAAAGAATTACTTAAAAAGTATAATGTTCCAGTACAAGAAGGTATCGCGGCAGAGTCCGTTGACGCTGCAATTACTGCTTACCACAAAATAGCAGGCGAAACGAATAATAAATTCGCTGTAGTGAAAGCACAAATACATGCGGGTGGTCGCGGTAAAGGTAAAATTGTAGGCACTGAACAAAGAGGTGTAGCCGTTGGTAAATCAGCTGCTGATATTGAAACCTTTGCGAAAAACATTTTAGGCGGTACATTAGTGACCATCCAAACTGGCCCTGCAGGTAAATTAGTTTCAAAAATACTCGTTGCTCAGGACGTATATTATGAAGGCCCTCAGCCTACCAAAGAATTTTACTTATCTATTTTATTAGATCGTTCCAAGGGAATGAATGTCATAATGTATAGTACTGAAGGTGGAATGGATATAGAGGAAGTCGCACATAATACCCCTGAAAAAATATTTAAAGAATGGGTACACCCTGGTGGTGCCTTGCAAGGTTTCCAAGCACGTAAAATAGCTTTCAATTTAGGATTAAGTGGTGACGCTTTAAAAAGTTGTGTAAAATTTGTAACCAATTTATACAATGCCTATGTTGGTTTAGACTGCGGAATGCTTGAAATTA
Organism: uncultured Bacteroidota bacterium; assembly: GCA_938008665.1. Classification (GTDB taxonomy): domain Bacteria; phylum Bacteroidota; class Bacteroidia; order Chitinophagales; family Chitinophagaceae; genus Sediminibacterium. The sequence continues at coordinate 161 of CALLKA010000117.1, read as the reverse complement.
ATCCCCTATTCAAAACAAGTGATGATAAAATCATAGCTGTGGATTGTAAAATGAATATTGATGACAATGCATTAATGCGTCATCCTGATTTATTAGCAATGAGGGATGTTACTGAAGAAGATCCTACAGAAGTAGAAGCAGGTAAATCTAACTTAAACTAT
>CALLKA010000116.1 GCA_938008665.1 uncultured Bacteroidota bacterium | reverse complement strand
AGCACATTTTATTCCTAAATCAGATCAAGCAGGACAACAGGACTGGAAAAGTTTTTTTACAGAAATGCCTACTGCCAATCAGGAGTTCATTGTCAAGTCTTCTTCGATGGGATTATATAAAGAAGATGAATCATTGTCAGTTCCTGAAGACGCATTTTTAATGCAACTGCACCAGACCTATATTATCGCCCCAACAAAGAGTGGATTAATTATCATTCATCAGCAATTAGCACACGAAAGAGTATTGTACGAGAAATACCAAAAAGCTAGTTTACAACCACATGCCACACAGAAGAGTCTATTCCCTGTAGTATTGGAGTTAAGCGCAGCCGACGCGGTCTTATTGGAAGAAATGATCGAGGATTTGGCGAATATTGGTTATGAAATTGAATCCTTTGGTCAAAATAGTTTCATCATTCAAGGTATACCAGCAGATGTACTTGCAGGGAATGAAAAAAATGCCATTGAACTTTTACTTGAACAGTTCAAGCATTTTAGTGCGGATTTAAAATTCAGCAAAAGAGAAAAACTTATCCGTTGCATGGCCCGCCAAATGGCCATCAAAGCCGGACAGAACTTAGGTCAAAAAGAAATGCATGGACTGATTGAGTCTTTGAGTGAATGTGATATACCCAATACCACTGCGTCTGGCGCACCTACATTCATTGAATTCAATGAAGACTATCTAGATCGATTGTTTAGTAAATAGAAAATTACATCCCTTTCGTTACGCTTGTTAAATAAGTTTCAACAGCTCTTCTAACCTGCGCACTTGATTTACTCATATGATTAGCAACCAATACTGAGAAAAACAGTTTTTGTTTTTTGGGTGTGTATATAAAACCACTTAAAGCAACTTGACCGCCCAGTGTACCAGTCTTAGCATAAATCGTACCAGGGAAGTTCTTATAATAAGCGGCAATAGTACCCTCTCCGCCTTTTTCAAAAATATTTTTTACACGTGCTTCACCGAACTTAGCATGCATCTGTTGTAAAATAGCAATATGATTTTCGGGGGTATTTAGATTATAGCGACTCAATCCACTGCCGTCTACCCAACGCATTCGTTGAGGCAGGTCTGCAAAAAATAATTTCTTAGCGCTATCAATCAAAGCTGCATCATCCATCTTGCCCAACAACTGCTGAGATCCCATTAATAAAACTTGTTCTGCAAAAAAATTATCACTACGACGCATCATAATTTTTAACAGTGAATCTGTTGGAACTGTTTTAATAATATATTGTTGCATTTTCGAAATATCATCTCCAATATTTAGTTTTACTTTTAAAGTATCTTGAAGTAAATACAAAGGCAAATTGGGTTCGAAATACGAATCAAATGGCACCTGAAAATAAGGTGCTGTATTTTTTTGACCAGTGGTATAAAAATGATTCCCCACTAATTTCCGAGTCCAGTTTTTTTGATAAACCGTGCTTATATCAGTAATATCCTTAAAAAAAGTAAACGGCTTAATTGCTAATTTTCCATTGCCTTGATAAAAATGTACCACATTGCCATAAATAGGCATTCTGCTACGTTCTGGTTGGTAGTCCTCGCCATAATCATTCCAAGCCCAGCCATTGCCCATATGTCCAAATTGGTCATTGGCTTTTGTAGGTTGAATCACTACTTGCTTGTGGGTGTTTTTAATTAGTTCAATCACCGGCTGGTAGCTAAAATCGGGATGTAAAAAACTAGGATCCCCCAATGGGGTTAAAAAAAGCGTATCTGCATTTTCGGCCATGCCAAATCCAGGCAAGGAATCACCCAAATATTTCAAACCTACATAGGTAGCTAAAATTTTGGTGTTACTAGCAGGTGTAAAATAGTGATCGCTTTGGTATTGATCAAGCCAAGCTTGCTTGGTATCATTGTATACTGCAATACCTACATGAGCGCCCTTAAGCGCGGTGGTTTGCAATAATGTTTTTTGCGCTTTTTGTATACTACAAGCACTTAATAAAACAATAAATACAATTGATAATAAATATAATGGAGTGACTACTCCCTTTCTAAGGCCCTTAACCATCTTTCTGGAATTTCGTTATTGGAAGCTACTAAATAATCTTTGTAACTGCAAGGCGCCCATTCATTATTGTGCATTTGCATCCACCATCTGCCCGTACTCTTGCTTTGTAAAAAATTGGTTTCGATGTCTGAGAATGCTATATGAAATTCTTTAAACCTATCTGATTCCGTTAATGGCGCTTCTTTTTTACCTTTTTGTACCCCATCCATAATGTACCAAAACATTTGCGCAATTTGAATGGCTGTCATATTGTTTACATCTAGTTCAGCTTGGTAACCAAACAATCCAATAGTACTTGTTTTCCAACTCATCCCCGCATATTGCATTAATGTACAGGACTCTTCGCCATTAAAACCATTCGGAGTAACTAAGTTTGCGGGTGCTTGTGCATTTTGGATTGCACTAATATCAAAACTCATCATGTGACTATCCCTAATGACTGGTTCCATTTCCTCAATACCTTCCCGAACCTTTCCCAATCTAAAACAATCAAACCTGAGTTTATCAATCGTTTCCAACATATGCGGATGCATAAAATAACTTTGAAAACCAATATGACTATAATGATTCAAATGATTAGGCAGGCCTGTAAATAATTCTTCTAAAAAATGATCCCTAGGTAAGCGCGCCTCTAAGTCCAAGTCAATTTTTGCATCCACTACAACTGCATTGACTAAAGTAGGTATGGAAGTATACGCATGATATTGTGCAAGGGTTAAATCATGTGCCCCGCCTATAATTACAACTTTTTTATTCTGCAAAAGCAATTCAGATATTACCGTCCGAAGAGCCGCATAGCTATCTTGAATGCTTTGTCCATTTTTCACATTTCCAATATCCACCACATTTACCTGTGCATGCCAATAGTACAAATCATACAAGGCGGTCCGAATCGCATTTGCGGCAGTATGACCGTGTAAAGCATGGCCCGCACCCCTGCATTCTCCAGCCCCAATAATGACAATATCTGCATCTATTATATCAGGGAGGTTCCCCTCGTTTACTTTAATATGTTTTCCTAGCTGCGTATCGCGATACCCCTCATCATTGGATATATGAGCGATATTAATAGGTTCTAAAAAATCTTTAATAGACGACAATGACATGCAAGTAGTTTAACTACAAGTATTAACGAAAAAAAGGGCCACAGATTGCATCCCTACAGATTAATCTTGAAATTTATAGCCTATCCCCCGGATGGAGATAAAATGCAAAGGTGATTTGCTGTCCAATTCGAAATATTTTCTAAAATTTAGAATAAAATTGTCAATGGTACGGGTGTTCGGAAATACATTATACCCCCATACACTTTGTAATATGCGCTCCCTTGTAATAATGGTATTTTTATTTTCAATCAACAACTTTAAAAGCATTGCTTCCTTTTTGGTTAAATTAATCTTTTCACCGTTATACAATGTGGCTTCGAGTAAGGTAAAGTGTACTGTATTACCTGAAAATGAATATTGCTCAAAATTATTTTGAACAACACTATTCACGCCTGATTTTTGGATCAATTTAGATACCCTTAATAAAAGCTCTTCCAAATTAAAAGGTTTGGTCATGTAGTCATCTGCGCCAATCTTTAAACCTTGTACCCTATTTGCGCTGGTGTTTTTTGCGCTTAATATTAAAATAGGCGTGTTATTGTTATGTATACGAACAGTTTCAATAATTGAATATCCGTCAATACCTGGTAACATAATATCTAAAATAATCAAATCAAAACTGGCACCCTGAATTTGCTGTAATGCCTTAGGACCATCATAAGCAGAGCTTACCTCATATCCTTCCAATGTTAAATTTAACTTTAGCGCTTCATGCAAATGCAGCTCATCTTCCACTAGTAAAATGGTATGCTTGAGGGTACTCATGATATTGGAAAATTTATATTGAAAATACTACCGTTGGGGGTATTCGCATGTACGAAAATAGTTGCATGATGAAATTCGCTAATTTTTTTGCATAAATACAAACCCAAGCCAGTTCCCTTTGTTGTTCTGGTGGACTCATCTCCTATACGGTAAAATTTTTCAAATATCTTACCGCGCTCTCCTATTGGAATGCCTACCCCTTCATCTTTAATCGTTAATTGAATATAATTTTCATGAGAAGTAAGCAACACTGAAATAGGACTAGTAATCGTTGAATATTTATGTGCATTGTCCAATAAATTATTGACCAATAATTGTATAAGTAATGGTTCTGCTTGAATGAAAACAGACGGGGTAATTGTTGTAATTAATTTTCGATGTTCGAATCGCTCTTGAAAAGAATGAATTAATTTTTGAATAAGGTCAGACAAATCTATGAGTTGCATATTTGATTCATACTTACCCATATCTAACTGCGAGGCTAATAATATATTATTACAAAGTGCATCTAATCGGTGCGTTTCCTTTAAGGTATTCTCAATGAGCATTTTTTTCTGCGCTAGATCTAACTCTCTTTTAAGTAAAGTTTCGATATTCAACTGTGTAATGGCAATAGGCGTTTTTAATTCATGCGTTACCGCCATCATAAAATTTTGTTGTTGATTCGAATACCTTAGTTGCTTTAATAACGACCTATAAACATAGATCGCTCCTAATAAAAATAAAAAAAGAAAAGTGACCCCTTCGTAAATATATTGTTTTGTTTTTCTTGTCTCAAATGCTTCAATCGCTTTTACTTTTTCATATAAAGCAGGGTCGTCTGTTCGAATAGATTGAAATTTAACTGTTGCAATTTCACTATTTTGTTTTTCCAGCGAAACATACCACCAAATGAACGCAGCAATCATATAGGTAAGAAAAACCCAATAAATAAAGTTGACAAACTTTAATTTGCTGATATTAAACCATCTCATTTTCATAAATGCACTTTTTCAACACGCAAGCCGGTAGCCAGTATGCCTAAGAGCGGATCTTCTCTCATGGTATGTTGCATACTAAATTGATATAAACCCAATTTTAATTTAGTGGGAGTTGCATTGATTGGTATACGCTGGTCAAAAATATCATCCATACCTACGCCTAACCAACCTTTTTGATCATCGGCTAATTGCAAATTAAGTGTCTGCTTTACTACTGTATCTGATGGGGACTTTGTGTTTAACTGCAACCAAATATTTTTATAATGATATGCGTTATGATGCCTGATGACAAAATATATTTTATATAAGGAATTGGTATCCGTAATATTAAATTGGTAATTATTTACCTGCTTGCTGGACCATTCATGTGAAGGATAAGTAGTGGTTTGCTCATATAACTGGATAGGCTCACAACTTGCTATAAATAAAACAAGTAAAATGTAAATATAGGATTTAACGAATGTCATCTTACAACACATTTAATATTTGCTCTTTTGCTTTTTCAAGTTCATCCTTCATCATGATCACCGCCTTTTGAATATCCACATCATTGGCTTTTGATCCAGTGGTATTTATTTCTCTTCCTATTTCTTGTAATATAAAAGATAGCTTTTTACCCTTACATGGATCCCCATCATTGAGCATCGTTTTAAAATAATCACAATGATTTTTTAAACGGACGCGCTCCTCTGAAATATCAATTTTTTCAATATAATAAATCAATTCTTGCTCTAATCTATTTTGATCATATTTATCGGCTCCCACATGTTGCTCTAATAACTTAACCATGCCGTCCTTGATTTTTTCACGACGATTCGGTTCATGAATTTCAACTACTGCTTGCTGCGACTCAATAGCAATGATTTTTTCAAGCAAATCCTTTTCAATGGATTTCCCTTCCTCCGCTCTATGTTTAATTAAATGCTGAATTGCTTGATGTAATAAATCGAAAATAAATTTCCACTCTTCTTCCGTCAATACTTCATTAGAAGAAGAAACCACATCCGGCATTTTCAAAATGGTACTTAAAATATTTTCTGTGCCAATCCCTAATTCATTGGCCAATTCCATGATGGGTTGATAATAGGATTTAGCTAATTCTTTATTGACACTTACTGGCTTATTAACACCATTAGACTTTAAAGTGATTGAACACTCTACACTACCCCTAAATAACGACTCATTCAATTTGTTTCTGATTTCAACTTCGTAAGGCTTTAACAAAGAGGGGCAATTTAAACGAACATCAAATTGTTTTCCGTTCAAGGACTTCACTTCAATTAAGCATGTTTTGTCCTTTAATATCGCCTCTGCCCTTCCGTACCCTGTCATTGAATATAACATAATAAAGCCTCGTTTAATTAGTGCATAAAGGTATCAAATTATAGGCAAGCCTACACCTTTTTTAAAAATCTATGCCAAACCAATTTTTCTTCCGCAATTGGTATGCTTTAAAGTCAAAGGAATACAATTTACCTGGCCGATGTGTCACCTGTGTTTCCATCTCATTAATGTCAATTAGGAAGCCCATACTCGCAAACTTCTTTCTGAAATTTCGCCTATCCAATGAGGTGTTTAAAATTGCTTCATATACATTTTGCAATTGCCTTAATGAAAATTTCACAGGCAATAAATTAAATGCCAAGGGATGTTCTTGAATGCGCTTTTGTAACCAAGCATGGCATAAATCCAAAATTTCCTTATGATCAAAAGCCATCTCTTGAATATCTTTTACCACGTGCCAACTTAATTCATTTTCCAAAATTTTCAATTCATGGTGTTTGATATTAAGTAAGGACGCATAAACTGCAGTCACTACCCTTCCACCAGGATGTCGATCAGGCTTGCTAAATGTATGCACTTGCTCTAAATAAACGTCTTGCATACCTGTTCGCTCCAACAAAACACGATTTGCTGCATTATCTAAATCCTCCGCTGATAAAATAGTGTCTCCAAGTAAGGATAGCTTTTCATCGTATTGCGGTAAATCACTTTTAATGGTAAGTACTTTTAATGAATTATCGTCAAACCCGAATATGACACAATCCACGGTTAATGGAACTGTTGGATAGGTTTGTACCAGCTTTATGGCATCTTTTTTGTTCAAATTCATACTAGAAATCATCATTTTTTATTGCCCAACAACGGCCCGTTTCACAAATTGGAATTATAGTCCCAAAATACGAAATAAAAGATTAAAACTATTTGTATTTTAGCAGACATTTTACCTCATGTACCCCAAAGATCAAATTATCGCATTTCAGGCCTTGGCCAAAGCATACTTAACAAATCCGCATACGATTGAATTGGATAGTTTAAAAAAACTATTAAAGTTCAATGAATACCAATATTATGTTTTGAATGAACCTTTAATAAGTGATTACGAGTATGATCAATTATACCAGCAATTAATTTCCATCGAGTCAGCAAATACTTCATTGATCACGCCCGATTCGCCAAGTCAAAGAGTAGGCAATAGTTTGAATGCCAGCTTTGTTACCATTCCGCATTTGGTGCCCATGTTAAGTTTGGAAAATAGTTATAATGCAGATGACTTAATTGATTTTGATCGAAAGGCAATAGAAGGCGCTGGGAATGAAAAATTAACTTATTGTGTTGAACCAAAATTTGATGGCGCAAGTATTTCATTGGTGTATGAAAATGATTTACTCGTTAGAGCATGTACCAGAGGGGATGGTGTTGCAGGAGAAGACATTACACAAAATATCAAACAGATCAAATCCATTCCTTTAAGTATTCCTTTATCAGATTATGGCATTAAGCAAATTGAAATAAGAGGTGAAGTAATCATGAGCAAAAATTCGTTTGCTGCATTTAATGAAAAATTAAAACTAAAGCAACAAGCACCACTTGCCAACCCCCGCAATGCCGCTGCAGGAAGCTTACGAATGAAGGATCCAAAAGAAGTAGGGGAACGAAATTTAGATGCATTTATTTACCATATTAGTTATGTGCTTCCTATTACAGGAGGAAAACCAACACCACTTTTACAAACCCATAGTGGCACATTAACCTTATTATGGAATTTGGGTTTCAGGTCTCCTCAAAAAGAAAGAAAAATTTTAGAAGGCATTAATAATGTAATTGATTATTGTATTTCTTTTGAAATTGGACGCGATCAATTACCTTATGATATTGATGGTCTTGTAATTAAAATTGATGATGTTCCCTTGCAGGAGAAATTAGGAATGACTTCCCATCATCCAAGATGGGCTATTGCGTATAAGTTTAAAGCACGTCAAGCAACCACTATTATTGAAAATGTAGAATTTCAAGTAGGTCGCACTGGCGCTGTAACCCCAGTAGCCAAACTGCAGCCCGTCGCGTTAGGCGGTGTTACCGTTTCCAGCATTTCCATGCATAACGAGGAGTATATCAAAGAAAAAGATATTCGACTGGGAGATACCGTAATTATTGAACGTGCAGGTGATGTAATTCCACAAATTGTACAATCCATAAGTTCATTACGGAAGGGCACAGAAAAAATGATCACCTTCCCTACTACTTGCCCTGTATGTAATGCCCCATTAGAAAAAGAAGAAGCCGAAGCAGTTTGGCGTTGTATAAGTCCATTGTGTAAAGCACAGATAGTGGAACGAATCATTCACTTCGTAAGCAAGGATGCCATGGACATCAAAAGTTTCGGGGAAGCCAATATCCGTAAGTTTTACGAGATAGGAATTCTCCCCAATGTTCCTGCAGTGTATACCTTGGATTTTGATAAAGTGGCCCAACTAGAAGGCTTTGGAAAAAAGAGTATTGAAAATTTACAAGCTGCGATTGCTAATTCCAAAAATCAACCACTGTATCGACTTATCTATGGCTTGGGAATTCGTTTTGTAGGAGAAACAACGGCTAAGACAGTAGCATCACAAATTCAACATATTTTAGATTTAACCAATTTTACGGAAGAACAATTACAATCCTTTGAAGATGTCGGTGTAAAAGTGGCAAAAAGTATCTACGCGTACTTTCATGAGGAAAGTAATATCGCAATGATTAGAGAACTTGAATCATTGGGTTTAAATATGATTCAAACTAATACAACTGCTGTTGATGGAAACTTAGCAGGATTAAATTTTTTATTTACAGGTACCCTCACGCAATTGAAACGTGCCGAAGCTGAAGCGATGGTAGAAGCAAGAGGCGGGCATATCCTAGGCGGCGTGAGTAGTAAACTAAACTACTTAGTTGTTGGCGAAGATGCTGGTAGTAAATTAGAGAAAGCCAAAAAAATAGCTTCAATAAAAATTATAAGTGAAAGTGAATATATTGACCTTGTAAAAAAATAAGGTCAATATATTCTTTGATATTAAACTTCCTTTTTAAATAATTCCTTTTTAAATAATTCCTTTTGCGGCCAGGTACTCTGCAATTTGAATCGCATTGGTAGCGGCGCCTTTACGCAAGTTGTCACTTACAATCCACATATTTAATGTTTTCGCCTGTGTTTCATCTCTGCGCAAACGGCCTACAAAAACTTCATCCTTTTCGTGTGCCCATAAAGGCATTGGATAAAATTGATCCCCATCATTCTGTTGCACAACCACACCAGGTGCAGTTCCAAGTAATGCAATCAGTTCATTCAAATCAAATTCATTTTCAAATTCAACATTTACACTTTCACTGTGCCCACCCATCACTGGAATACGAACAGTAGTCGCTGTAACTTTGATATTATCGTCCTGCATAATTTTGCAAGTTTCTTTCACCATCTTCATTTCCTCTTTGGTATAGCCATTTTCTAAAAAAACATCAATCTGCGGAATAGCATTCAAATCAATAGTGTACTTATATGCCATATCTGCAGCAGCCATTTGATTTCCTTTTCTTTCCTCCATTAACTGATCCACTGCTTTTTTTCCAGTTCCTGTTACACTTTGATAAGTGCTTACCACCACTCTTTTAATTTTATATTTATCGTGCAATGGTTGCAAAGCCACTACCATTTGAATAGTAGAGCAGTTGGGATTCGCAATAATTAAATCCTTGGCTGTTAAAACAGATGCGTTTACTTCAGGCACCACTAATTTTTTTGTTGGATCCATTCTCCAAGCAGAGGAATTATCAATCACACGAATACCTGCTTCAGCAAACTTTGGCGCCCACTCCAATGAGGTACTTCCTCCTGCTGAAAATAAAGCAACGGCTGGTTTTGCAGCAATACCATCTTCCATGCTTACTACCTTATACGCCTTGCCTTTAAATATGATTTCCTTACCTGCCGAACGCGCGGATGCAACAGGAATTAATTCGGTTACTGGAAAATTTCGTTCCGCTAATACTTGCAACATTTTTGTTCCTACTAGTCCTGTGGCTCCTACAACTGCAACTTTCATTTTTTTTATATTTTTACGTTAACATTATGCTTGTCAAAAAACTCAAAGCACTTTTAAGTACTTTGAAAGTATCAGATTTTTCTTTTTCAAGTGTTCAATTTTACAAATACCTAGAAAAAGAAAAAAGCCTCCCATTTTATTGGAAGGCTTCTGAGTATATTTATTCGCATACTAACAATCAGCACCTTCCTATTACAGGGGTTTCTTAAATTGTTTTGTATGTTTATTTTTCATCATTGTCCAACGAAATTAATTGGATGTATTGATTTTACCAAATTTAAACTAATTCAATATCAAAATTGACCAACTGAACGAACGATTGTACGCGCGCTTTGATATCCGACTCGTTTATTTCAGTTAATCTTTGTGTACCAAATTTTTCCACGCAGAAGCTCGCTAAAGCACTACCTAAAATAATTGCAGACTTCATATTGTTAAAAGAAAAATCTTTTGTTTTAGCCAAATGTGCTACAAATCCACCAGCGAAAGTGTCACCAGCACCGGTTGGATCAAATACTTCTTCTAAAGGTAAAGCAGGTGCAAAAAACACTTCATTCTCATGGAATAACAATGCCCCATGTTCCCCTTTTTTAATGATTAAGTATTTAGGGCCCATGGCCATTATCTTTTTAGCCGCCTTGACCAAACTATATTCTCCACTTAATTGACGCGCTTCACTATCATTCACCATCAATACATCCACCAAACTGATTGTATGTAATAAATCATCCATCATTATTTCCATCCAAAAGTTCATAGTGTCCATTACAATTAACTTAGGACGCTTTTTCATTTGTTTGATCACGCTACTTTGAACACCTGGCACTAAATTTCCTAACATTAAAATTTCACAATCCTGATAACTATCCGGAACCACAGGCTCAAAATTTTCTAATACATTTAATTGTGTTTCGATCGTATCACGGCTATTCATATCTAAATGATACTTACCGCTCCAAAAAAATGTTTTTTCGTCTTTTTTAATTTGAACCCCTTCCAAAATCACTCCTCTATTTGCTAAGGCGTCTAACTCGGATTGCGGAAAATCGCCACCTACTACTGAAATTTGCTTTACAGTGGTAAAATTGGAAGCGCACCAAGCAATATAAGTTGCTGCTCCGCCAATAATTTTATCACTTTTCCCAAAGGGTGTTTCTATGGCATCAAAGGCCATGGATCCTACTACAACTAATGACATGTGTATTGTTTTATTTTCAGCTGCGAAACTACGATTTTTACTGTTAAGTAAATTACGATATGCCAAAAGGGCCAAGCCAATTTGTAATCGCTTGATAATCAAAAAACTAACAAAAATGGGGTTTTATTTTAAAAAGATACCTAATTTAAAGAATTAAATCTATAATTTTGTACTAACAAATTGATCAAAAAATTAGAAAATGGCTAGAATCAAAACAGAAAAAAACGGATCTAGAAAGGATGTCATAGTGCGTAAAGCTGCCACCCTATTTAGAGAAAAAGGATACAAAGCGGCAAGCATGCGTGATTTAGCTGAGGCGGTTGGTGTGGAAGCAGCAAGCTTATACAATCATATAAAATCGAAGAGCGAGTTATTACATGAATTAGTATTCAGTGTAGCGAATAAATTTGTGTTGAAAATGGATGAAATAGAATCTGAAAACATTTCCTCCCTCGAAAAAATGGAAAAATTACTTCGTTTCCATATTACTGAAATGATCCATAATTACGAGGAGGTTTATGTTAGTGACCGAGAGTGGAAACACTTGTCTGATCCTTATTTGTCCAATTATCAAAATCAACGAAGAGTATATCGCAAAAGGATTGCAGCCATTATTGAAGAAGGGATTAGAAACAAAGAAATTAAAAATATCGATGCGCCAACAGTAGTGTTAATTTTTTTACACGCGGTGAGTGGTATTGAAAGTTGGCATCGTTCTACCAAAAAAATTACTGCGAACGAATTGGAACAAAATATGGTGACCATTTTAATTGATGGTTTAAAATTAATCAAATAAAGCAGCGCAAAAGGTTTCATTTAATAAAAAGCAACTCCAACTAGGATTGTCTTAACTTTGCGTCAAATACATTCCTGTGTCTGAAAGAAATAATTTTATTGATTACATCCGTATATTTTGTCATAGTGGACATGGTGGCGCTGGTGCGCGTCATTTAATGCGTAACAAATTAACAGCCAAAGGTGGCCCAGATGGCGGCGATGGTGGTCGAGGCGGGCATATCATTTTAAAGGGTAATGCGCAATTATGGACCTTATTACATTTACGCTATTTTAAAAATGTAATCGCAGAAGACGGCGAAGGTGGAAGTAAAAACAATTGTACTGGAAAGGATGGTAAGGATATCATCATTGAAGTGCCATTGGGAACAATCGCAAGAGATGAAGAAACAGGAAAAGTAGAAGCGGAAATATTAACCGATGGACAAGAAATTATATTAGCCAAAGGGGGACGAGGTGGTTTAGGTAACTCTAATTTTGCAACACCCACCAATCAAGTGCCAGAACATGCACAACCAGGAGAAGATGGTATTGAAGGTTGGAAACAAATTGAATTAAAAGTTTTAGCAGATGTGGGATTGGTTGGGTTCCCGAATGCTGGAAAATCAACGCTACTTTCAGTCATTACTGCAGCAAAACCTAAAATAGCCAACTACGCTTTCACCACATTAACGCCGCAATTAGGTATGGTGGCATATCGCGATAATCGATCATTTTGTATTGCGGATTTACCGGGCATTATTGAAGGCGCAGCGGAAGGCAAAGGTTTGGGCCATCGCTTTTTAAGACATATTGAAAGAAACGCTGTTTTACTTTTTATTATTCCATCCGACAGTAATGATCATAAAAAAGAATTTGAAATTCTTAAAAATGAACTAGCCGAATTCAATCCAGAACTTTTACAAAAGGAATTCATCATTGCCATTAGCAAGTCGGATTTATTAGACCAAGAATTAACGGATGCCATTGTAAAAGAACTTCCGAAAAATATTCCACATATATTTATTTCCTCTGCTACGCAAAAGAATTTAGTAGAGTTGAAAGATTTACTTTGGAAAGCATTGAATAAGCCTATTTAAAATAAAAGCAATTCCGCATTCAAAATAGTACTCCCAAAAAAAAGAGTCCCGATTTATCGGGACTCTTTTTTTATCATTCATAAAGAATAATTATTAATTCGATGCGGCTTTAGTTGCCTTGCTTCTGTTATTTTCGTCTAAGATAGATTTACGCATACGAACTGATTTAGGTGTTACTTCAATACACTCATCAAATTGAATGTATTCCATACACTCCTCTAAAGTGAATTGTACTTTAGGGGTAATTCTTACGCTATCATCAGATCCACTCGCACGGTGGTTGGTTAATTTTTTCATCTCGACCGCGTTGATATTTAAATCACCTGGCTTAATGTGCTCAGCCAATACTTGACCTGCATAAATTTCCTCACCTGGTTCAATAAAGAAACGTCCTCTATCTTGTAATTTATCAATAGAGTAAGCAGTTGTAGTTCCACCAAACTTCGCAACCAATACACCATTACTTCTTCCAGGAATAGGACCTTTCCAAGGCTTGTATTCATTAAAGCGGTGTGCCATTACAGCTTCACCTGCAGTTTGCGTAAGCATTTGCGATCTAAGTCCAATCAATCCTCTTGAAGGAATATCAAACTCTAAATGTTGCATAGTTCCTTTTGATTCCATGATCAACATTTCGCCTTTCTTTTGGGTAACTAAGTCAATTACTTTACCACTAAAATCAGCAGGTACATCCACCACTAATATCTCAAATGGTTCATGTTTTTTACCATCTATTTCTTTAACTAATACTTGTGGGTTTCCGACAGTTAACTCATATCCTTCACGACGCATGGTTTCAACCAATACACCTAAATGCAAAATACCACGACCAAAAACCAAGAAACTATCTGCACTATCTGTTTCTTCCACACGCAATGCCAAATTCTTTTCAGTTTCTTTCATTAAACGATCACGAATATGTCGAGAGGTAACAAACTTTCCTTCCTTACCAAAGAAAGGGGAATTGTTAATACTAAAAGTCATACTCATGGTAGGCTCATCAACACTAATGATTGGTAAAGCTTCTGGATTTTCTGGATCCGCAATGGTATCACCAATATTAAATTCTTCTAAACCAACTACAGCACATAAGTCACCTGAAACAACTTCAGCTACTTTACGCTTACCCATTCCTTCAAAAACGTATAATTCTTTTACTTTATTTTTTTTGATGCTACCATCCGCTTGCACCAAAACAATATTTTGACCTTCTTTAATGGTACCTCTTTCTACTTTACCAATTGCAATACGACCTAAGAAAGAAGAATAATCCAATGAAGTGATTTGCATTTGTGTATGACCTTCCTTAACATCAGGTCCTGGTACATATTTCAAAATTCCGTCCATTAAAGGAAAGATATCTGTACAAGGGGTAAGGCTATCATTGAACCAACCATTTTTACCACTACCATAAAAAGTAGGGAAATTTAATTGGTCTTCAGTTGCATCTAAATTGAAAAACAATTCGAATACTGCATCATGCACTTCGTCAGGACGACAGTTTTCCTTGTCCACTTTATTAATAATTACAATTGGTTTTAAATTCAACTGTAATGCTTTTTGTAATACGAAACGAGTTTGCGGCATTGGACCTTCAAAAGCATCCACTAACAAACAAACACCATCTGCCATTTTTAATACACGCTCCACCTCACCACCAAAGTCACTGTGACCTGGTGTATCAATTACGTTAATTTTTACACCATTATAGGTAACGGATGCATTTTTACTTAAGATAGTAATACCTCTTTCACGTTCTAATTCATTGCTATCCATAATCAAGTCCCCAGTCTCCTGGTTATCTCTGAATACTTTTGTAGCGTGTAAAATTTTGTCCACCAGGGTAGTTTTACCGTGATCAACGTGGGCGATAATAGCGATGTTTCTTATTTCCATGTACTGTTTTGAGGCTGCAAAGGTACAAGGTTTAAGGCTCCTAAAAAAACAAATGGGGGAAAATGGAGTAATAAGATTTACACCCTTATATATATCTTATATTTATTTAATATATAACCCAATAGCCAGCATATCAACATCGCTGTAAATGCGAATCCCATGGAACCCCAATAAGGGGCTAAATTGGCAAAGGTATTTTGATAAATCCAGGTATATAAGGGTGTGCCACTAGGCCCTTGAATCAGATATAAGGTAGCAACGAGCAACTCTGAAAAAAGGTAAACAACCAATGGATTTTGTCCAAAAACAGTAAAAAAGCTGGAAAACTGTAATTGCCTTTGTAATTCGACACGATAGATGATGGTTGCAATAATGACCATATCAATACCTACCGTTAACATCACAAAGGAGCTTGTCCAAAGCTTTTTATTGATAGGGAATTGGTAATTCCACATAAATGCTAAAAATATAAAGCCTGCACCCCACATAAATAATAATGCCAAACCCTCATAGGTCTTTCCTTGTTCTTGGATAAACTTACCTACACGATATCCAATTAATACATTCACTATGGAAGGAATGGTGCTTAACCAACCCTCAGGGTCAAACCCAAAACCTTCACCATGGTATAAGTGTGGTTCCCCCATTAACCAAGTATCTAATTTTAAACCCGCATTACCATGTATACTGTAAGGATCGCCTATATCTCCAAACTTATAGGAAACATACCAATACAGTAATAATAATAAACCTGACAAAATCATCACCACACGCTCATGCATATAATAAGCAATTAAGGAGGCAAATCCATAACAAAGTGCAATGCGTTGTAAAACTCCCATAATTCGGGTATTGTCAATACTACCTGTGAAAGGAAACCAATACATTAAATAGCCAATTAAAAATAATAAGGCTGTACGTTTTCCAATTTTTAATAAAACAGTACTATTATTTAATTTAGCCCAAGTGGGCTCAATAAAACTTAATGAATTTCCAACGGCAAATAAAAAGGAAGGGAATACTAAATCAGTGGGCGTAAACCCATGCCAACTTGCATGTAAAAAAGGAGCAAACGTGAGCGAAGGATCACCTGGTGAATTTACAATGATCATTAAACAAATGGTCATTCCTCTAAAAACATCCAAAGATAAAAATCGTTGATTTGGCATAAGTTTCCGTTTGACAATTTAAGATACGCAAAATTAAACTTGAATCATATTCAAATTTAATTTTCACCCATCTTGGCTAAATTAATCAATTTTTCGCTTGTGCTTGCTTGAAACATAAGTATATACTGCAGGAATCACAAACAAGGTAAGTACCAATGAAAACATCAATCCACCAACGATAACGGTCCCAAGCGGTTTACGACTAGTGGCAGCAGCGCCAATACTAATTGCAATTGGTAGTGCCCCTAATGCTGTTGCCAAACTTGTCATTAATATAGGACGGAATCTTTGTGATGCAGCTACAAGCACTGCCTCCTTTAACTCCAAACCTGCTGCTCTTTTTTTATTAGCAAACTCAACAATTAAAATTCCATTCTTGGTTACGAGTCCAATCAACATAATGATACCAATTTCGGAGAATATGTTTAGTGTTTGTCCAAATAGCCATAAAAATATTAATGCGCCTGCAATCGCCAAAGGCACCGTAATCATAATAATGAAAGGATCCTTGAAACTTTCAAACTGCGCAGCAAGAACTAAATAAATTAAAATCAACGCTAAAATTAATGCATAAGCAATATTGGAGGAACTCTCTTTGTAATCTCTAGATGGACCACTTAAAGCTGTTTGGAAAGTTTCATCTAATTTTTCTCTTGAAATTCTTTCCATCGCAGCTACCCCATCTCCAATTGTTTTTCCTTCGGCTAATGATGCAGAAATAGTGGCTGAATTAAATCTGTTATAATGATATAAACTTGGCGGGTTACTATTTTCGGTAATCGTTAATACACTTGAAATAGGGATACTCTCGCCACGATTATTACGTAAATATATTTTATTAATATCTGCTGGCGAGTTGCGATCCGCTCTTGGCACTTGCGTAATTACTTCATATTGACGATCGTTCATAATAAAATAAGCCGATCTGGCACCACTGAATGCCGATTGTAATGCTTGAGAAATATCAGCAGTGGTTAAGCCTAAATCGCGCGCGCGCATACGGTCAATGTTCAAATCAAATTCAGGTTTGTTGAATTTTAAATTCACATCCACATTTTGGAAAGTTTTGTCTTTTCGAGCAGCATCTAAAAAATCAGGAATGACATTGCGTATTTTTTGGAAATCCAAATTCTGTATTATAAACTGAACAGGTAAGGAACCTCTGGAAGAAATACCAACTGAAATAGTTTGTTCTTCCACTGTAAACACCCTAACATCTTTGAATTTTTTTAGTTTTTTATTTAAGTCATTTACAATTTCTGTTTGACTTCTTTTGCGTTCAGATAAAGGCACAAATCCAATCCTTCCCGAAGCACTACTGCTTCCGCTTGAACCCCCATATCCCGGCACACTTCCCCATGTAAATGCATGTTCAGGAACAGAGTCCTGCATCAAACGAATAGTTCTTAGTAAATTGCCACGCATATCATCAAAACTAGTTCCTTCCTGTCCTGTCATCGTAACACGCACAGTTCCCTTATCCTCCATTGGCGCTAATTCAGACTGAATAGTTGTTCCAATTAAAACAATAACGCCCACACATGCTAAAACAATTACCCAAGCCATCCAACGAATTTTTAAAAATTTATCCAATAAATTTTTATAGCCGTTTTCCATGCCTTTGAAAAAAGGTTCTGTTTGTTCATAAAATTTTCCTTGCTTGCCATCTTTACGATTCAAGTACACATTAAGCACAGGTGTAATTGTTAATGATACAAATGCAGATACTAATACTGCCCCTGCCACTACCACTCCAAATTCTTTAAATAAGGAACCAATAAAGCCTTGTAAAAAAATCACTGGCATAAATACCACTGCAAGTGTGATTGATGTGGAAATAACAGCAAAGAAAATTTCTTTACTTCCTTCTCTTGCCGCATCCTTTAAACTTAATCCTTCCTCTAATTTTCTAAATATATTTTCGGTGACCACAATACCATCATCCACTACCAAGCCTGTTGCTAATACGATGGCTAATAAAGTAAGCACATTGATAGAAAACCCTGCTAAATACATAATAAAGAAAGTAGCAATCAAGGAGATAGGTATATCTACTAAAGGTCGAATTGCAATTAGCCAATTTCTAAAAAAGAAAAATATAACCAATACCACAAGTGCAAATGAAATAAATATAGTCTCCTTCACTTCTTCTAAAGCCCTACGTACATTTTTAGTATTATCAATTGGAACATCAAATTCAATATCTGTTTTATTTGAACTTTTAATTTCTTCCAAGCGCTTATAAAATTCATCGGCTATTTTAATATAGTTGGCCCCAGGTTGTGGTGAAAGTGTTACCATTACGGATTGTGCACCATTAAAATAAACTGCTTGATCTTCTTGCTCTGGACCTAATTCCACTTTAGCAACATCCCCTAATCGAATAATTCCTGAAGCATCCTGCTTTAATATGATATTTCTAAATTCCGCCTCAGTCGTTAATCGGCCTAATGTTCGAATAATGTATTCTGCCTTAGTGCCATTAATTTTTCCTGCAGGCAATTCCACATTTTCTTTATTCAGCGCTACTTGAATATCATTAAAAGCGATACCAAATGCATTTAATAAATCCGAATTGGGGAATATACGCATTGAATAACGCTTTCCTCTCACGCCCACATTACTTACTTCATCAATCGTTTGAAAACGTTGTTGTAACACATTCTCTGCATACTCCGTTAATTCAAAAATACTTTTTGATTTACTTCTTAAAGTCATTAAAACGATAAAATCTGAACTTGCATCGGATTTGGAAACAACAGGGGGACTACTAATATCTTCTGGTAAACTTCGAGAAGCCTGACTCACTTTATCACGAACATCATTCGCCGCAGTTTCTAAATTTACCCCTAAATTAAATTCGACGGTAATATTGGATGATCCTACAGAACTGGATGAATTGATCGTTTTAATTCCAGGAATACCATTGATTGATTTCTCAAGCGGTTCTGTTATTTGACTTTGTATTACTTGGGAATTCGCACCAGAATAATTTGTTTGTACGTTGATGATCGGTGGATCAATAGCAGGATATTCCCTTAATGCTAAAAAAGAAAAACCAACAATACCAAAAAGTACGATGGCAATATTCATTACAGTAGCAAGTACTGGTCGTTTCAAGGAAAGTTCAGATATATTCATCTAGTATAATAACTTAATATAAAAATTTATTTTAATTCACTACTTAGTGATATCGGCAAGTTTCACTGTTTTAATTACTTTAACATTGCTTCCTTGGCGCACAAACAACATTCCTGAAACTATAATACTGTCCCCTACTTTTAAACCTTTCGTTATTTCGACAGATGAATTAGTACGGTAACCAGTTTCAACATCAATAAGTTTTGCGACACCGCCTTCCACTATGGACAATTGCTTGCTTCGAGAATCCGGGATCACCACATTGGCAGGCACTAAGATGGTTGGTTTTTGTGTATTTTCTCCAAGCATTACTTTCACATAGGAGCCTGACAATAATTTTCCTTGTAATACAGCGCGCACTTTGATATTACGCGTAGTTGCAATAATTTGAGGCTCTATAGCAATAACAGTTGCAGTTAACTTTGCATCACCACCACCAATACTTTCAATTTTTACTTTTTTCCCAACTTTGATAAAACCTTGATAAACTTCAGGTAAAGTAAAGTCCACTTTTAATTGATCCACTTTTTGAAGCGATGCAATAGTAGTTGCATTATTAATGAAAGCGCCTAAACTAATTTGTCTTAAACCTAACAAACCTGTAAAAGGTGCTTTGATAATTGTTTTTTCAATTTGAGATTGAATAAATGCAATGTCCGCCTTAAAACTTTTTACTTGTTGTAAAGAAATATCATAATCACTTTGATTAATACCTTTTACGTTTAACAATTGCTTATTGCGTTGCTCATTAATAGTAGCCAATTCTAATTGCACTTTAATTTTTTCAAGTTGCGCTTGCAAATCAGCATCATTTAATTTAGCTAAAATAGTACCCGCTTGCACCATTTTACCTTCAGGTATCTGCAAGAAAACAACACGTCCATTGGTTTCTGGATGAAGATCAATATAGTCATTGGCCAATACGGAACCATTCACTTCAATCTGTTTATCGATTGTTTGATTCTCGATAACAGCAATGTCAACGGAGACCGGCATATTCGGATTAAATTTATCTACCGACTTTGGCTTTTTAGAACATGCGACCGCTAATAAAGTGGCGCATATCACAAGTAGTTGTAATTTTCTCAAAACAAAACAATTTTAGCTATTAAAGATAGCTAAAAAACACTTTTTATTTGAACTAAATAGATGAATGGCAGTTGTTTATCCCCCTTTTTTGTAGATAGCAAACCTTTTCTGGATGAATAACCCTAATTCTAGGTCATTTAGCAAGGCCAATACTGCGTAATCTGGCCTGCAATATTCCATGAATTTATCAAGTTCGGCGCCTTCTAATTCGGTCAATTTTTGTACGAATCTTTTGGTAAAACGATAGTTGATGTATTTATCCTGTTCCTGCGAAATTAACCTGTTTTGTAAAAATTGCAGATTGCGATTACGCTTCACACGGAACATATTAATAATTTCATCTAAGTCAAAGCCAATGGTTAAACCATTCGGGCCCAACAAATTTTGATTATTACTTAGTTTTAATCCAGGCGCAGAGTAATTAAAAAACTTAGCATAGTCTGCTCGGTTTTGTATTGAATCCATTCTATAATAGGAGTTACGAACACGCACTTCCGGTAAATCATATCCTGTTACATGAATCATTATATTAAAATGTTGCAAATCCTCAATAGTATCAATGGTATACTTTTGCGTATGTTTCCCAAATAAGGAAAACCAAATAGAATCTTTCGCCTTAACAAGAATTTGATAATGCCCTAAAGAATCAGTGATGGACCGATTTTCGGAACTATAAACGATCACGGACTCAATGGGACGCCTCCCCGAAATATCATACACATTCCCACTAATAGATACCGATTGGGCATTCAAATTGGCAATAAAAATGAAAATAAAAAAAATAAAGGCTGTAGTCCTTTTTTGCATAATAGACTGCAAACTTATGAAAGGATTGATAATAATAGCAATTGCAGGATTAGAATTAACAGGTTTTTACCTTTTAAAATAACAAATAAACGACTGCGCCAATACCAACACAACCTAGTGCAATCCATTGTGGTGCAAGCTTTTGATAATACAATAAAAAAGTGCTTGCCAAAAATATAATGGGGAAGGTAATCCAATGGATGGCGCCACCCAATTGGAGTTGCATGACCACATCCTTTAATAAATAAAAAGTAGACCCAATCATGATCCCCACGATGCTTGCGTTAATACCTTCCAATGACCGATAAAATACCGCATACTTTTTTAATTTTTGCCATAATGGGAAAAAAAATAGCACAATTAAAAAACTAGGTAAAAAAACACCCATGCTGGCAATCACTGCGCCCAAAATTTGTCCAGAAATTCCCCTTTCCTTTAAAGCAACAGCACCTGTATAACTAGCAATTGAAAAAATGGGACCAGGTATGGCCCTAACAAAACCAGAACCTGTTAAAAATTCAGTACTAGTTAATTTTAATACGTCACGTTTATTTTTTTTAACCGCATTCGATTTTGGTCTGGTTACATACTGCTCATACATCATAGGAATCAATACATCCCCGCCACCAAAAACAAAACTTCCAAAACGATAATTATTTTCAAATAAGTTAAATGCTTTACGGTACTCCCAATTTTGTCTGGTTGCTTGTTCCGATAAAAATCCAGCACCAATAAATAAGAAAATAAAAATAAATAACCCGCTCCATTGTACTTTTTTAGGTGGGGGTCCGTCATTCGGAATTCTTTTGCCACTAAAGTTGGTGATAATACCTGCTAAAACTATAATGATAGGAATGGTCCATGGTGTTTTAAAGCCAATATAAGTGAGGATGGTGGTCGCTAAAAAAATAGAAAAGGTAATCGTACTTTTAATAACTTTTTTATAAAGTAATAAACCTGCGCTGGCTAAAAAACCAACCGCCATCGGTTGTAGTAATACCAAGCTTTTTAACCCATTCGTTAATTCAAAATGAGTCGTAATGATGGCCAAGGAAGTCATTAAAATAGTAGCAGGTAAAATCCAAACTAATAGCGTAATGAATGCGAGTGTGGTCCCCCCTCTTTTATAGGCGATTAAAGTAATGGTTTGTGTGGAGGACGCGCCTGGTAATAATTGACAAAATGCATTGTATTCTAGTAATTCCTCCGAAGTGACATCTTTGCGCTTTTGAACAAAGCGATTTTGCATTAGCGCAACTGCTACCTGTGGGCCACCAAATGCAGTCATACTGTAGCTAAGTACAGCACGTAAAAAAGGGATATGTCGTAATAAATACAAAAGCCTTGTTTTACTTAAAATTAATTGTTTTTATAGATACACCCTATAAAAAATACCCACGCCCCAGCCAAGTTGTTGTGATTGCCATTTATATAAATTAACTTTGCACTTAGCAATCACACATTAATCCTTCCTATTATGCGTTTCCCCATTTATTTCATCCTATTACTCCTGTTAAGCAGTTGTGCGCAAAATAATTATGTTAAGTATGTTCCGATCTATGAAAAGGAAGCTTACAATGACCAACCAAATTATAGTGACTTAATTTACTGGGCCGCGCATCCAAATAAAAAGGATCCGTCGGATAGTTTACCAGCTTCTTTAGCAAAGCAATACCAACCCAATGATAAAGTTGATGTGTTTTTTTTACACCCGACCACCTATTTAGATACAACAAAACCCTATGGATGGAATGGTTCATTTAAAGATATCAAAACCAATATTCAAACTGATTATACAGCCATTTTAAATCAAGCAAGTGTATTTAATATTGCAGGTCGTGTTTTTGCACCAAGATATCGTCAAGCGCATATTAAAAGTTACTCACCGGTGGGTCACGCGGATACACTTAAAGCAATCGCTGCTTTTGAATTAGCCTATCAAGATATAAAATTGGCATTTGATTTTTACATGAAAAATGAAAATAATGGCAGACCCATTATAATCGCATCTCATAGTCAGGGCTCAACTCATGCCATGAGATTATTAAAAGAATATTTTGATGATAAACCACTCGCAAAAAAATTAATTGCGGCTTACGTGGTAGGAATGGCGATTAACCCCGCTGATTATGTGCAATTGAAGCCATGCGCTACCCCCACTTCATTAGGCTGCATCTGTGCATGGAGAACCTATAAAGAAGGTTATATGCCTGAATGGATAATGAAGGAAAAATATGTTTCTATAGTAACCAACCCACTAAGCTGGAGTGAGAAAATAACTCAAATTGATAGAGTTGATAATACTGGGTCAGTATTATACAATTTCAAGGCAGTTACGCCAAAGGTAGCAGGGGCATATAATCATGGAGGTGTCTTATGGACAAAGAAGCCTAAGTTTTTCGGAAATTTTTTATACAATACACCTAACTACCACTTTGCAGATTATAACTTATTTTATTTAAGCGTTCGTAACAATGTTGCGGAAAGAGTTAATACTTATTTAAGTATTGGCGAAAATTATAGCAATAAATAAACCGCCTCCTAGTTTCCAACAACGCTTAAAAATTTAATGCGCATAATTTTAAGCTGCTCCCAACTATATTCATTTTCACTTAATTCTTCTTGTGCAATTTGCAAAGAGGAAGTGTCGCAATTTTTAAAATATTCTAAAATTTCTGCTTGGTCATATTCATCCAACCATTCATCAATTGCGTAATCCAAATTTAATTTAGTACCACTAGCAGCAATCGTTTCCATTTCCTCTAACAAAGCCTCTAATTTTAAATCTTTGTTTTTTGCAATGGTCTCTAATGGAATTTTTTTATCTACATTTTGAATAATGTAAATTTTATTATTTGATTTATTAGCAACAGAACGCATAATAAAGTCATCCGGTTTTTCAATATTATTTTCCGTTACATATTGGGCGATCATTTGAATAAAGGGTTTACCATACTTGATGGCCTTGCCTTTACTCACCCCTTGACATCTTTCCAATTCTTCTAAAGTGGTAGGATACAATGTGGCCATATCCTGTAATGAATTTTCTAAAAAAATCACGAAAGGAGGTAAAGCAATTTTTTTAGCTTCGGTTTGGCGTAAACCTTTGAGCATCTCAAATAATCGGTCATCCGCTGCAGCGCCAACAGTGGCTTCACTTTCACTATCATCATCTTCTGCATTTTCATCAAAAACATTGTTCAAGGTTATGTTGAATGCAGTTGGCTTTTTTAAATATTTTTTTCCTTTCGCAGTCACTTTTAATAAACCATACTCTTCAATATCTTTTTCTATCATTTGTTCAAGCATTGCTTGACGAATCATGCTATTCCAAAATAAATTATCATAATCTTTGCCAATGCCAAACACCGGCAATTTTTCATGTCGATATAAACCAATTTGCGGGATGTATTCTCCCGAAACAATTTTCACCACATAATCAGCAGCGAATCTTTCATCTAAAGCTTGTATGACTTGTAACAAATTAACCAACTGTTCTTTGGCTGCAATTTTTTCCTTTGGATGTAAACAGTTGTCACAATTGCCACAATATTCTTCCGGCCAAGCCTCTCCAAAATAATGCAATAAACTACGACGCCTACAAACACCACTTTCTGCAAAAGCAACTGTTTCATCAATGAGTTGTGAACCTACTTCTCGCTCACTTAAAGGCTTATCTTTTAAAAAGTGTTCTAGCTTTGAAACATCTTTATGCGAATAATATAAAATACAATTCCCTTCTAATCCATCCCGCCCAGCGCGACCCGTTTCTTGGTAATAATTTTCAATGGATTTAGGTATATTGTAATGTATCACAAATCTAATATCTGGCTTGTCAATACCCATTCCAAAAGCAATAGTAGCAACAATCACCTGCACATCTTCATTTAAGAATTGATCCTGTCTAGATGCCCTTAACTTTTGATCTAAACCTGCATGATAAGCCACTGCTTTAATATTATTTGCTAATAATAAATCAGCCAGTTCCTCGGTCGTCTTCCGATTTAATGTATAAATGATACCGCTTTTCCCTTTGTGCCCAGAAATATATTTTACGATACTTTTTACAGTGACTTCCTTTTTTGTTTTAGGCTGTACTTCATAATATAAATTAGCACGGTTAAAGGAAGAAATAAGCACTTCAGGATCACGCAATGCTAAATTTTTAACAATATCGCTTTGCACTTTAGGAGTAGCAGTTGCAGTGAGTGCAATAATAGGAATGGTTGCATTTATTTCCTCCATCATTTCCTTTAAACGTCTGTATTCCGGTCTAAAATCGTGACCCCATTCTGAAATACAATGTGCCTCATCCACCGCAAAAAAGGAAATATTCAAATCACTAAAAAAATCAAGATTTTCTTGTTTGGTTAAAGTTTCAGGTGCCACATATAATAACTTCGTTTTCCCACTTAACAAATCTTCTTTAACCGTTTTAATTTGTCCTTTGTTTAAAGAGGAATTTAAAAAATGGGCAACCTCTTCGTTTTCACTATAACCACGAACCAAATCCACTTGATTTTTCATGAGGGCAATCAATGGAGAAACCACAATTGCACAGCCAGGTAATACCAAGGCTGGTAACTGATAGCATAAACTTTTGCCGCCGCCCGTAGGCATAATCACAAAAGTATCGCAGCCACTCATTAAGGACATGATTGCTGCTTCCTGTGTACCTTTAAAATCAGAGAACCCAAAATGGTCGGATAAGGCGGTTAAAAGGGCAGCTTTATCAATGGATCGGTCGTTTTTTATTGCTTTAGAGGTCTTGGATATCGTTTTTTTAGTGGTCGCCATTATAATTATCTTAAAATCAATCTTTTGTATAAACTACAGTACATTTAAGTTAACGAAAATAAGGCAAGAAAAGTTCAAATGGTGGTCATTTTTTTTAAAAGCTTCCATTTTAGCATTTTATTAAAAATTGAGGTGTAAACTAATTGAAACGTTAACTTTGTGCGGCTAGAACTGATAAGGAATAAAACCTTAAATCCTGCCCTAATGAAGGCGGTGCATTTCAGTAGCTAAAATCAAATATGAAAGAAAACATTATAACCATTGCAAAAAAAGCATTAGCTATAGAATCTGAAGCTTTGGTTGAATTAAATAAATACATCGACGCCTCTTTCGAAAAGGCGGTCACTGCCATTTTAAATTGCAAAGGAAGGTTGGTTATCAGTGGTATTGGAAAAAGTGCCATTATCGCTCAAAAAATGGTGGCCACTTTTAACTCAACGGGTACACCCGCATTATACTTACATGCAGCCGAAGCGATACATGGGGATTCAGGAATGATACAAGCCAATGATATTGTTTTAATCATTAGCAAAAGTGGAGAAAGTCCCGAAATTAAAAATTTAGTTCAGCTGATAAAACAATTTGGGAATACCATTATTGGTATGGTAGGTAACAAGCAAAGTTATTTGGCCACCAATGCGGATTTAATTTTAGATACTACTGTAACAAAAGAGGCTTGCATCAATAACCTGGCGCCTACCTCCTCTACCACTGCGCAAATGGTGATGGGTGATATTATTGCAGTTTGCCTAATGGAATTAAAACAATTTAGTGTTGCACAATTTGCGCAATTTCATCCAGGGGGTAACTTAGGAAAGAAACTTACCTTAACTACCCAAAATTTAGCAGACAGCAATAGTAAGCCTGCTGTGAGAAAAGAAACAAAAATAAAAGAAGTTATCATTGATATATCAAAAAACAGAATGGGTGCAACGGTGATTACAGATGAAAACAATAAAGTATTGGGTATTATTACTGATGGGGATATTCGCCGAATGTTAGAGCAACATGATAATATTCAAAACTTAATCGCTCAAGATATTTATCACACAAATCCTGCGACTATTGCACCTAATGCTTTAGCAGTAGAGGCTTTAGCCATCATGGAACAAAAAGACATCAGCCAATTAATCGTTGCTGACAATCATCAATACATAGGTATGATACATATTCATGACTTAATGAAAGAAGGAATTTTATAAAATTAACTAGCAATTCAGTGTGTTTAATCGCACACTAATCAAATAATTAAAGTAGGTATGAAAAATAAACATCATTATGTTGCAATCATGGCTGGGGGTATTGGAAGTAGGTTTTGGCCTATGAGTAGAACCTCTTTTCCAAAGCAATTTTTAGATGTATTAAATACAGGCAAAACATTAATACAATGGACCTATGACAGGTATACAAAATTCATTCCTGAAGAAAATATATTCATTGTAACTTCAGAAGAGTATGTTGACATTGTAAAAAAACAATTGCCCAACCTGCCTGTTGAAAATATTTTAGCTGAGCCTAGCAAAAAAAATACAGCCCCCTGTATTGCCTATATTTCATTTAAGTTGGCGCAAATTGATCCAGAAGCTTGTTTTATTGTAGCGCCTAGTGATCACTTAATTTTAGAAGAAGCCAATTTTGAAAAAATTAGTTTGCAAGCACTTGACTTTGTAGACAATATAAAAGCCTTAGCAACACTGGGTATAAAACCAACTCACCCAAATACGGGTTATGGCTATATACAATATGAAGGACTTGAAGTAGCCCAAGGAATTTATAAAGTAAAAACATTTACTGAAAAACCTGATCTGGAAATTGCCCAATCCTTTTTAGCAAGTGGTGACTTTTTATGGAACGCCGGTATTTTTGCTTGGAAAGTGTCCACCATACTTACTGCTTTTGAAAAAAATCAACCAGAAATGTATGAGTTGTTTGATCAAGAAAAACAGCACTTTAATACGCCAGAAGAAGCAAAGGCCATTCAAAAAATATACCCACAGTGTACCAATATCTCCATTGATATAGCGATCATGGAAAAGGCAGATAATGTTTTTGTGATTCCATCTAGTTTTGGCTGGAGCGATTTAGGTACCTGGAATAGCGCGTATGAAAATATTGAAAAAGATTATTTTGGTAATGCAGTAGCTTCGGATAATGTGATAGTGATTGATGCTACTAAGTGCATGATTAACGCACCAAAGGATAAATTGGTGGTGGTGCAGGGTTTAGATGATTTTATTATAGTAGATACCAAAGATGTATTGCTCATTTGCAGTAAAGAAAAAGAACAATCCATAAAAGAATATGTCGCTGAAGTAAAAAGACATAAAGGGGATAAGTACATTTAACCTATTATTTTTAACCCTACCTTAGCTAAACACAAAATTGCTTCATTAAAAGTACCCCCATGGCAACCATCATCAGCGGAACAGGCAGTTACATACCGAGCATTATAAAAACAAACTTAGCATTTGCTGAAAATACTTTTTATGGAGAGGATGGCGTGTTAATTAAAACGCCCAATGCAGAAATAGTTGAAAAATTCAAAGACATTACAGGCATCTACGAGCGTAGGTATGCGGAAGAGAACATGAATACCTCTGAAATGGCAAGCAAAGCTGCCGAATTAGCGATTCAAGATGCAGGCATTGATCCGGAAACCATTGATCAAATTATTGTAGCGCACAATTTTGGGAATGTGCTACCAGGGACTATTCAAACAGATACCATTCCAGCACTTGCATCCAGGGTAAAGCACCAACTAGGCATTAAAAATCCGAATTGTGTAGCTTATGATATTTTATTTGGTTGTCCTGGATGGATACAAGGAGTCATACAAGCGGATTCATTTATTAAATCAGGTATGGCAAAGCGTTGCTTAGTGATTGGTGCGGAAACTTTAAGCAGAGTGGTAGATAGTCATGACAGAGATAGCATGATTTTTAGCGATGGCGCTGGCGCATGTATTGTAGAAGAAGATACAAATACCAACAGTGGTATTTTAGCATCGAGTGTGCAAAGCCATTGTGTAGACGAAACCTATTTTTTATACTTGGGT
>CALLKA010000115.1 GCA_938008665.1 uncultured Bacteroidota bacterium | reverse complement strand
AGAAAACTTTCTAAATCTCACTTATTCCTAAAATGCAGAAACTTTGGTATATTATAGTAGTTGCAGCTGCGTATAAATACGCTGTTTTTACATTATTCTATTCTTGATATTTGATCTAACACTGGAACTTTCAATATATGTACATATATTTGTACATAAATACGTATATATGTTATCAACTACACTTTCGGATTTTCGTAAAGAAACCAAGCAATACCTTGATAAGGTGACTAATGAGCGCGAAACCTTAATTATTAATAGAGGTAAAGATATTGGTGTTGTAATTATTTCTTTAGAAGAATACAATTCTTTAAATGCAACATTACATGAGATGTCATCTAAAAAAAATATGGAAGTTTTAGGTACATCCATAAAATAATTTAACAATGAAAGAAAGTAACAAAAAATACGATGCCATCATCATTGGTGGTGGTCACAACGGATTGGTGGCTGCTTGCTATCTTGCCAAAGCGGGTAAAAGCGTCATTCTTCTGGAGTCCAATAAAGAACTTGGAGGCGCTACCACTAGCGTAAAAACTTTTCCTGAATATGATGCACATCTTTCACGCTATTCTTATTTAGTATCACTTTTGCCCGATCAAATTGTTGCTGACTTAGGTATTAATTTTACAACCATTGGTCGCTCCATTGCTTCTTATACGCCTTATCAGCGCGGAGGAACAGATGCGGGGCTTTTAATTTCTTCGGACTGGGATGAGGCGACCGCAAACAGCTTTCATCAACTTACAGGATCTGATAAGGAAGGAAAAGCTTGGTGTAATTTTTACGATGATATTGCTTTGCTTGCAAAACGGATGGCACCTTCCATGCTTCAACCACTCAAAACTGCAGCGGAACTTAAATCCGAAATGGGACTGCCCGAAGTATGGCGTAACCTAATGGAAGTTCCCATTGGGGAAGTTATTCGCAATCAATTTAGCGATGATTTAGTGCAAGGTGTGGTTTTAACGGATGCATTGATTGGAACATTTGCGTCATCAAATCATATGCAGGCCAATCGATGTTTTTTATATCACCTCATCGGAAATGGTACTGGAAAGTGGCGTGTGCCGAAAGGTGGTATGGGTGCTTTGGTGAACGAGCTGCATCGCATTGCTATTTCATGGGGTGTGGAAATAAAATTACAATCCAAAGTGACAGCACTAGAAAGTGGAGCGATGGGTGTTCGTGTTGAAACGGAATCTGGAGATGTATACACTGCCAAGGATTTACTTTTTGCAGCCGCTCCGCAGCATTTAGCAAAATTACGCGGGAGTGCAGTTCCGGAATCTTTGGAGGGTGCACAGTTGAAAATTAATATGCTATTAACTCGTCTGCCTCGTCTTAAGTCCAATGTTGATCCTAGGCTTGCTTTTGCCGGTACATTTCATGTGAATCAAAGTTATGATCAGTTGGAACTTGCATACGCTTCTGCGCTAAATGGAGAAATGCCGCAGCGCCTACCTTTGGAAATGTATTGTCACACACTTTCTGATCCATCAATTTTGTCCGCAGCGCTGAACGAAAAAGGTTTCCATACACTAACACTTTTTGGTTTACATACACCCGCTAAACTTTTTGATGCGGATCCAGTTGGCGCTAAGGCCTCAACCAAACAGCTTGCCTTTGCTAGTTTGAATGAATACTTGCTTGATCCTATTGAATCTGTTTTGGCTCCTTGCAGTGATGGTTCATTAGCCATTGAAGTGAAATCACCGCTCGATCTTGCGCAGGAAATTTCGCTACCGCGTGGAAATATATTTCATCGTGATTTGGATTTTCCTTTTCTTGAAGATGATGGTGAAAAAAGCAGTCACCAAATTTGGGGAGCGGAAACGGATGATCCACATATTTATATTGCAGGTGCAGGAGCGCGTCGCGGCGGCGGTGTTAGCGGTATCGCCGGTCATAATGCTGCGATGGCCTTACTTTCTAAAACTGAAAAATAAACGTATTGAATTTTAAGTTCAGTACTAATTTATAGTATTGTAGTTGTAGCTATTCTTTTTTCTTTAACTGTAAAAAAGATATTCCAAGCCAAATAACAGCGGCTGTCATTGAAATAGCGCCTATCAATACAAATATTGGAGGTAAACCAAAATACACTTCTGTTAAAATGCCGATAGGCATTAGTAATCCGATCATTGCTAACCAAGAAATATTTTTAGCGGACTGTATTTGTCCATTAAATTGAATTAGTAAAAATCCAATTATAATATTAAGAATTGAGAAAAGATTTCCATGAACATGTGCTAATCTTGATTCAAAATGCTTCCCAATACTATAATTATTAATCCATTCTAGTTTATTCGGAGCAAAATCTCGTAGGTAAATGAGTAAGAAACCATATAGCATAAAAATGCCCATTATCAAAAAGCCTATTCCAATGTTTTTCTTGCCTTCCATTTTATTTAAATTTATGATGAAACACAATCTACCATCTTTTGATATGGATAAATATGACTTTAAACATGTTTCCCTTCGTTATTAATAATGGCGTTTATGATATTGGTAAATTTCAGCCCCCATTTTATTTTTCTCATCATCTGTTAGTATTATTGCCTTAGAAATGGCGAAATGTCGTCCAAATGACGTCTATATGTCAATAATTTATTCATTTAGTAATAGCATATTTGCAAATGGAATTTGGTGAAAGATTAAAAGTGCTCAGAACCAGTTTGAATTATTCTCAAAAAGAACTATCCGAACAAACGGGACTTTCACTAAGGACAATTCAACGAATCGAAAACAACGAGGTCAACCCAAGCCTTCATTCATTAAAAGTGATAGGAGAAGCCTTGATGACAGATCTTTCGGAATTTGTCAATAAATCGGACACCAAACCTTATGAATTTAATTTCACCATTAAAATCACAGATATGAATCAATTCCTCAATGACTTAAAAGCGTTGGTAAAAACACACTGGAAAACAATTTTAATTATTGTTGTTGTAATTTGGCTTGTCACAAGCTATACTGAAATTAAATCAGGAATAATGGACGCATGGAGCGGAAAGTAGTAGCTATCAATGAATTCGACCGCCTATCTAATATATTATAAAAAAATCGTATCGAAAGTCCTATTTTTACAGCACTAAAAAACATAATTTATGAAAAAAGTTTTCTTGTCAATTGCGTTATTTGTCTCAGCAATATTTACAGTTAATGCACAAACTGCAGATGAAGTTATTGCAAAGTATATTACTGAAATAGGTGGTGCAGAAAAGTGGGCTAAAGTACAATCTATAAAAATTGAAGGACAAATTGAAGTGCAAGGAATTCAAATTCCTTTTACTATGCAAGGTCTTCAAATGAAAGGCATGAGAGTGGATGCTGAATTCCAAGGAAATAAAATTATTGATATCACAACGCCAACCAAAGGATGGGCACAAAACCCATTGTCAGGTAAGGCAACATTAAGTCCTATTTCAGAAGATGAGTTAAAGCAAAAATTAGATGACTTAGATATTCAAGATGCTTTTGTTGATTACAAAGCCAAAGGTTCTGTGATTGAATCTTTAGGGAAAGATGAAGAAGATGGTAATGAGTATTTTAAAATTAAGATGACGACTAAAAATGGCAACGAAAAAACATACTTTTTCGATACCAAAACGAACTTGATTTATAAAATAGAGTCTATTGTAAAACAACAAGGTCAAGAAATGAAGTCTGAACAAAAATTATTAGACTATCAAACTACTGAATACGGAATAAAATTTCCTTTCAAACAAGATCAAGGGCAAATGATGATGGTTACTAAAAAAATCACCATCAACCCAACTATCGACGCTACTATATTCAACGGAAACTAATTTTCTATAATTAAAAAACTACTATTTTTCGCAAATCAAGCTGCGTAAATAGTAGTTTTTTATTTCAACTATTTTTATGCAATTAAAAAATAAATTAACCGGATTGTTTTTGCTACTCGTATTTATTACGAATGCACAAAACACAATTAACTCTTCTTATTTTCAAGTCATGGGCGCAAGGCCTTTAGGGCCATCTACCATGAGTGGAAGAATAACATCAATTGATGGTATAAGCGCTAATGGCCAACTTAACTTATTTGTAGGTACTGCAGGCGGTGGTATTTGGAAAAGTCAAAATGGTGGATTATCATTCATTTCAATTTTTGACAAATATTGTCAGTCCATTGGTGCCCTGGCGATTGAGCCGGGTAATGCTAAAGTGGTATATGCAGGCGCTGGCGAAAGCAATACAAGAAATTCAGTTTCCTATGGAGACGGTATGTATAAAACAACAGACGGTGGAAACAACTGGCAAAAAATTGGATTGGATAGTACGGAAAGAATTAGTAAAATTTTAATTAATCCAACTGATAAAAAAACCGTGTATGTATCTGCTCCAGGGCCACTTTGGAATTCATCTAAACATAGAGGATTATACAAAACAATAGATGGCGGTAAAACATGGAATAAAATTTTATATGTAAACGAGGAAACTGGTTGTGCAGATATTGCAATGCATCCAACCAAGCCAGAAACCCTATTTGCTTCCATGTGGCAGTTCAGAAGAAAAGCCTATGCTTTTAGTTCAGGCGGTCCAGGAAGTGGATTACATAAATCAACAGATGGCGGAAAAACTTGGAATAAAATTACCAACGGATTACCAGAAGGTGATTTAGGTAGAATCGTAATCACGATTAATCCTTCTAAACCTTCAGAAGTGCTTGCGATTGTTGAAGCAAAAGTACCTGGGTTATATATTTCTGAGGATGAAGGAACTACTTGGAAAAAATTAGCATCTACAGAAAATTTAACAGCACGTCCATTTTATTTTAGCACATTGGTATACGATCCTAAGGATCCAAAAAGAGTATACCGCCCTGCATTTGACTTTCAATATTCAAGTGATGGAGGGTATTCATGGAATAATACAGTGATTGGTGGAATTGAGCCTCATGCTGATATGCATGCTTTATGGATCAACCCCAATAATCCTGACATGATGTTTGTTGGAACAGATGGTGGTATTTATATGAGCACAAATAAAGGAACTGCTTGGCAATTTATAAATAGTTTACCAGTGGGTCAATTTTACCATGTATCTACGGATAATCAAACACCCTATCATGTATACGGTGGTTTGCAAGATAATAATAGTTGGATGGCACCAAGTTCAGCACCAGGTGGCGTAACCGCAGTTGACTGGAGATGGATCAATGGGGGTGATGGATTTTGGGTGCAACCAAGTTTATTAAATTCAAAAATTATTTTCTCTGAATCACAAGGAGGAGAAATTACAAAAGTGGATTTATCTACTGGGCTTTCTTATGGTGTTCGTCCCAAAAAATTAGAAGGAGATGAAGAACATCGTTGGAATTGGAATACGCCAATAGTAGTAGGTGCATCCACTAAAAAAAATGCAGCTGGTAAGCCAGTGTATAATTTGTATACTGCTGCACAATATGTATTCAAGTCAAATGATGACGGAAAAAACTGGCAAAGAATATCTCCAGATTTAACAACCAATAATCCGAATAAAATTAATCAAGCAGAAAAAAATGCGGGGATTACAGGGGATAACACCAGTGCCGAAAACCATTGTACAATTTTTACTATAACACAGGATCCTAAAAATGAGAATATTATTTGGGCAGGAACAGATGATGGAAATCTTCAGCTAACGACAGACGGAGGTAAATCATGGCAAAATAAATCAGCAGGTATTTGGAAAACTGGCGTACCTGAAAACACTTGGATCAGCAGTATTGAAATATCATCTTTGGATTCAAAAAGAATTTATGTCACGCTTGATAATCATATGTATGGCGATATGCATACCTATGCAGTGATGAGTTCCGATGGCGGTAATACCTGGAAAAAATTTAGCTCTTCTGAATTTACAGGTTTTGCGCATGTAATTAGAGAAGATATTGTCAATGAAAAATTATTATTCTTAGGAACTGAAATGGGATTATTTATTTCATTGGATGGCGGTAAAAATTGGATGCGTAGCAAATACCAGAATATGCCTTGGTATAATTTAGTGCGTGATATTAAGATTCAACCACAAACCAATGATTTAGTGATTGCTTCTCATGGTAGAGGAATTTATATTATAGATAATATTCAGCCCTTAAGAGAAATGGTAAAATCTGATTTAGCGCAATCAGTTTTATTTTACCCAATCCAGAATTTCAAATATGAATATTCACCACAATATCCGCAACCTGCGTCAAACCTAACAGGATGGGCTGCAGGAAGTAAAGTGATAGCACCTACATTTTATTATTATTTGAAAGAAAGAAGCAATAGTGGCGTAAAAATTGAGATTTATGACGCAGCTAATAAAAAAATAAAAGACCTTAATGCCTCTAGTGCAAAAGGCTTAAATAAAGTGTATTGGGATTTATCTGTAAACCCGCCAAAAGTTGCACAGGGTGGCTATATCGCACAGTCATCAGTTTTAATTTCATCCGTGATTGGACCTAAAGTGGATATTGGTAAATACAAAATAGTGGTAAAGGCAGATGGGAAAGAATATGTACAAAATATTAAAATTGAAGCTAACCCGTCTAAAGGATTGGATGCAGCTTCTATTGCCTTATTGAATAAGCAAAGCATGCGTTTGTTTAATTTACATGAGCGCTTATTTACACTTGTAGATTCATTAGACAAAACGGTAAAAGTGCTTGCTAAAGGAGACACAACAGTTCCTGTTGTTAAAGAAAAATTACACAAACTTGATTCATTTAAAAGAGAGATTGTGGAACTGAATAGGAAATCAATTTTCTTTGATGAGTTTAAATACAGAAGAAGAGTCAGTGATTTATATTATTCTGTGGCTAGTGGTTTAGAACCCCTTTCAACAAGTCAAGAAAAAGGAATCACTTTATTGGAAGATCAATTTGTGGTTTTTCAGAAAAGATTCTTTGAATTACTTAAATAGGTAGCCTCGATATAAAAAAGTCCCGGCCCGATATATCGGGCCGGGACTTTTTGTTTATAGTCAATGAGTTAGGAGCGCTTATAAATACAATTCTTACTTTATTTATATGCTTATTTAAGCACACCTTAAATAGATGGTTAAAAAAGGTAGATTAATATAAATAATATTTTTACTATATTTAAGTTGAGGTCAATATTGATAAATACTGTCATCGTTTTCTAATTATATAAAAAGTAATTCATGTCAAAAAGAATATTTATATTTTCTATGTTTTGCCTACTTTCAATTGTAGGAATTTCTCAAAAAAACACAGTTAATAAAAAATCACAACCTTTTTTAGGATATAAAACTGTACAAATAATAAACTTAGAGGATTTTCAATTCAAGGATTTAAATAAAAATGGTAAACTTGATAAATATGAAGATTGGCGCTTGTCTAATGATGCTCGTGCTAAAGATCTTCTTACAAAAATGAGTGTTGAAGATAAAGTGGGGTTCATGTTAATTAGTACTTCGCGTTTAAAAAGTGAACGATCCGCCCAAATCAATGTAGAAACAGATAATACAATTAAACCATCAAGCGATTTAAATGAGGAGGATCAAGTTTCCACAACTAACATTTTTAATCGTAAACCACTCGCTGTTCCAATGATGAGCTCAGTGGGGGCCACTAAAGGAATTACTAAATTTCATCTTCGTCATTTTATTTTTCGTGCAAATGTTAATGCAAGATTGACTGCTGAATGGACAAATAAATTACAAGCACTAGCAGAAACTGATGGCTTAGGTATTCCTGTGATTATTGCTTCTAATCCTAGAAATCATATAACTAAAGATGCATCTGTTGGATTAAGTGTTGGTGCAACCACCTTCTCTAACTGGCCTGGTGAGTTGGGATTATCTGCAATGCGGGATTTGAAATTGGTTCGTGAGTTTGCCAATATTGCTAGGCAAGAGTGGGCTGCAGTTGGTTTACGAAAAGGATATATGTATATGGCCGACCTTTCTACTGAACCTCGTTGGCAAAGGATTGAGGGGACCTTTGGTGAAAATGCAGCATGGGTGGCTAAAATGATCACAGAAGTGGTACTTGGTTTTCAAGGAACAAAATTATCATCATCTTCTGTAGCAATGACGACTAAGCATTTTCCTGGTGGTGGTGCCGGTGTTGGTGGTCAAGATCCACATTTTGAGTGGGGTAAGTTTGAACATTTTCCTGGAAATATGTTCCAGAATAATTTGATTCCTTTCAAGGCTGCAATTAAAGCAGGTACATCTGCAATCATGCCTTATTATTCTATTCCTAAAGACACCAAGTACCAACAGGTAGCTTATGCATATAATAAACAAGTGATACATGATTTACTAAGAGATAGTCTTGGTTTTAAAGGAATCATTAATTCAGATACGGGTCCCATTGATATGATGCCTTGGGGTGTTGAAGATATTACCATAGTCGAACGTTATAAAAAAGCTTTAGAAGCAGGTGTGAATTTATTTTCAGGCACTGGAGATCCTTCTAAATTATTAGAAACTGTTAAGTCTGGTGCGGTGGATATGAAGCTCGTTGATAATTCTGTGTATCGATTATTAATGGAGAAATTTGAACTTGGACTTTTTGAGAATCCATATGTAGATGAAGATGCTGCAGAAAAAGTTGTAGGTAATGCTAAATTTCAAGCTAGTGCAAATCTTGCAATGCGTAAGTCAATTGTTTTATTAAGGAATGAAACTCAGTTACTTCCTTTAAAACCCAAAACAAAAATTTATTTCGAATCCTATTTTCAAAGAAGAGGTGCGGCTAGCCCAAGTGTCGTGTATCAACCCAAAATAAATAATTACAATGTTGAATTTGTGAAAACGCCTGAAGAAGCTGATTATGTTTTGCTATGGTTAACACCGGGTTCAAAGTCACTATTTCAGTCTGATGGTTCACCACTCTATCTTTCAATGTCAAAAAATGCAGTGGATGTAAACTATGTAAACACACTTACTGCCAAAAAACCAACAATATTGGTTATTAATTACACCAATCCTTGGGTAATTGATGAGATATACAATAGCCAAACAATAAAAAATATTAAAGGGGTAATTGCAACTTTTGGAACCACCAATGAGGCATTGTTAGATGTTGTATTAGGTAAATTTAATCCAACTGGGAAAATGCCTTTTACTACACCAATTTCAGAAGCCGCAGTTGGGAAACAATTGTCTGATGTGCCTGGTTATTTAAAAGGGAAGGATTATGCCTTATTTAAATTTGATGAAGGGATTAGTTATAAAAAATAGAACATTAGTATAGGTAAGAATATTTAATGAACCATTATTTATATGCTTAACTCTTCAATAACATAATTACAGAACCTATCAAGGTTAATACGATTACTAGTTTTCGGTATTGCTCATCTTGTATTTTTTTAACTAATAATACGCCTGCAATAAAGCCAATGGCTAAGGCAGGGACAAGTAATAGGTCCAATTTGATTGAGGTAGGGGTTATGTTTTTCCAATAAAAAATTTGAAATGGAAGTTTAAACAAATTCATAAATAAAAATATCCAAGCACCTGTTCCAATAAAATCGTTTTTAGAAACACGCATTGCTAAAAAGTATAAATTGGAAAAAGCACCAGCTAAATTTCCAATCATAGTGGTAAACCCTGCAGCCAATCCGGTACTAGCTGCAAATAATCGGTTTTTTGGTATCTCTTTTGATTTTCGATATTCCATGTATAATAAAATGCCAATGGTGATTAATATTATTATCGCCATCACTTTTTTAAACATCACCTCATTCATCTCTTTTCCAAAATAAACACCCAACAGCACACCCAGTGCCATCCATGGTGTGATTTTCCAAAAATACTTCCATTGCACATGCCTTTTATAATAGGCTACGGCTGCAATATCAGCAAAACATAAAAGGGGAAGTACAATACCGGTCGAGCTTTTGCTTCCAAAAACAATTGCCATGATGGTGACACTGAGCATATCAACACCTTTTACGCCACCTTTGGTTAAGCCAATAATAAATGCAGCGAGAATGATGAGTATCCATTCAGTACCAGAAAAATGAAATGCGGTTTCTAAGTCCATATAATGACGCTAAATTATAACATAAATTAGTTGAAAAATCATTTCAATTTATTATGCGATCCATCGCAGTTGGGCATTCTTTTTGAAAGTCCACAAGTGCAGTCATTCATGCCTTTACCACACATTATTTTAGAAGCTTGTTTGTGAATGCGTGCAATTCTAGTTTCAGATTGTTTGGCACCTGAAAAATGAATTAAATAACCTCTTTGTCTACCTGGCGTCAATGATTCAAAAGCTTTTTTTAACGCTGCATCTTTTTTAAATATTTGTTGTAATTCTACAACGAATATTGGTTCAGCTTTTGATTCCCCTGTATATTTTATTCCGTTTTTTTCTAGGGCTATCGCTTCTTTAATAAAGGATTTGATAATTTTTGATTGCTTTTCAATCTCTTTTATATCCGTGAACCTCATTTGCCTAGAAGCTTGCGTATTCTCACCTGCTTTAATTAAAATTCCAGTTTTGTCCTGTAACAATGCACCCTTAAAAAAACCAAGATCACAATGATTTTTAAATGCTTGAATTATTACAACAATCCCTTTATTGATAGTGTAACAGGGTATTCCCCATTTTATTTCTTCCTCTAATTGACATGCTAATAGTATCTCTCTTAAAAAGAGCATTTCCTTTTTCCATTTCTTTGCTTTAGCTAAGTATATGTCAACTTCCTTATTCATTGCAAGATACTAACTCAAGTTTCATCATAAAATCTGTTTGCTGCTCATCACCCAATTTAAAAATATGGGTATCAAATGTAATAAAGCCATTTTTTTTATAAAAATTGATGGCTCTTTTATTATTCTCCCAAACGCCTAACCAAATGTAATCAACATTATTTTGTTGGGCGATTGCTAAGGCTTTTTGATAAAGTAGTTGTCCTACATTTTTGCCTTGGTATTCCCTTAAAACGTATATACGCTCTATTTCGAATGACTTACTATCTTTCAATTCAGTTTGAGATTCGCCAAAGTTTACTTTTAAATAACCAATTGCATTTGTATCATCCTTATCATCATCGAGCGCCAAATAAAATTCTGAATGCGTATTATTTATTTCAGAACTTAGTTTTTCAATTGAAAAACTTTCAGCCAAATATTTATTTAGGTTTTCGGGGGTATTATATTCCCTAAATGTTTCAGAAAAAGTGGTAATCCCAATTTTTTGTAATGGTACTACATCGTCAATACTTACTTTTTTCAGTGTGATGTTTGACATTCGCTAAATAAATTTGATTTACTATTTAAAATTAAAAATAAATGGTAAAACAAAAATAATGATTGCAGTCCATATGCTATATACAGGTAAATACGTGGCAATGCTAGTTTCCACTGCTTCTATTTCGGCTTTACCTCGAACAGTTTTAAATAATTTATAAGAGACCATTAACAGGTGTATAAAAATTAAGATATTTCCGCCTAAAACCGCAATTCTGTTAGGGGTGATACCAAATTCAAGAATTCTATAACTAATAGCCGCAAGAGCGATACTATTAATGATGATGGTTAAAAAGGATAGCGCAAACAATAAAAATAAATTAAAAAGTCCTTTGTTGTTTTTGCCAGTTTCAGCCACCGAAAACAGAATCAAAGCCATAACGCCTATTAATAATACATTAAAAACCAAAAGTAAGTTTCTGTCATTGTAGGGGTATTTGCCTGTATAAATAACCGCTGTTAAATAAACCAACAAATTAATAAACACCAATGGTGTAAATATTTTTGCTATAATAGGAGAAACCTTATTTATTAATTGGGGATTATTTTGCAATAAGTAGGTGGCAGTCATTGGTACAGCTGCAATCCACCAAATGGCAAAATATCTAAAATAAAATTCTTCAATTTTAATATTAATTAGTTCAAATAATCCAAAAGTGATTACACTAAATACCATACAGGATAATAATATAATTGCGCACATAATAATTAAGTCGCCATTGAATTTTAAAAATTCAATCTTTTTAGTATTATTTTTTAAGCTAGCTCCAATATATACATAACCAAGTATACTCCATAATAACAATGGTAAGTGAATTTGAACTAACATTGCCGAATCACTTTTATTAAAATCTGGAATTAAATTGATATATATAGCGGATATT
Source organism: uncultured Bacteroidota bacterium (assembly GCA_938008665.1). Taxonomy (GTDB): domain Bacteria; phylum Bacteroidota; class Bacteroidia; order Chitinophagales; family Chitinophagaceae; genus Sediminibacterium. The sequence goes on along the minus strand of CALLKA010000115.1, from coordinate 3,782 downwards.
ACAATCGCTATTACTGGGAATAATATTTTGTTTAAATTAATTTGCTGTCTCCAGATAAAATAGGTACTTAAAATAGAAAATACAAGGAGTGCAACATTTTTTGCGAAAAATGATTCTTCATTGATACCTGTTATATTGGGTATGTTAGCGACAAGCCCACCTACTAATATGAACACAATTACAGCCAATATTTCATTTTTACTGCCCAATGCTATTTTTTCACCTTCGAAATTTAACCGCTCATTCCAAATTTGTAATCCTAAATTGTCTTTATAATTAGGGTATATCTCATTAAACTGCTTCTTAAATTCAGTATTATTTTCTCTATATAACTTTTCGAGTTGTACTGGGTTGTCGATTTGGGCTAGAATATTATTTTTCATTTTAATGTGTTTTAGGTGAATGGAATGGGGCCTAATCATTTATTTTGTTAAATAAAAATAGACTTTAATGTAGCTATTCATCAACATTTGGGTTATATTATTTTAAACGGCGCAATGATAATTTCAATGGATTGTATGTTATTTGTGATTTACCTTTATGTTTAATTATGAGTAATAAAATTGCAATTTTAATTGGTGCCACTGGTGCCACAGGATCGGAATTACTAATCCAATTATTAAATGACCCCTATTTTAGTAGCGTGGTGGTGTTAACAAGACGTGCAATTGATTTAGCAAATCCTAAACTTCAGGTTCATATTGTTGATTTTGATAATACCATTACTTGGTCGCACCTTGTGAAAGGCGACGTTTTGTTCTCCACCTTAGGAACTACTTTAAGGGTGGCTAAAACAAAAGCAAATCAATTTAAGATAGATTATACCTATCAATATCAAGTAGCAAAAGCTGCAAGTGATAATGGGGTTAATACCTATATTTTAGTTTCTTCCTATGGAGCTAATGAAAAAAGTTTTTTCTTTTATCCTAAAACTAAAGGGAAGTTAGATGCGGATGTACAAAAATTATCCTTTAAACAGATCCATATTTTTAGGCCTGGAATTTTACAACGCCAGCCTTCCAAGTTAAGACCAGTTGAAAAAATAAGTATACTCATTATCAACGTTTTAAATAAGTTGGGTTTGTTAATGAAGCAAAAACCCATGCCAGTTGGGTTATTGGCTGAGAAAATGATTTTAGTTGCTAAAAAACAAGATGCTGTTAAAACACAAATACATAATTTAAATACCATATTTTCAATTTAACTTTACTTATAATAAGCTAACATTTACCATTATGAAATTCAATAAAATTTTCTTTTCAGTAATATTTCTTTGCATGTTTTCTTTTGGCTACAGCCAGAAAAATACATCCATTAAGTCAGTCGTGAATGCCTACATAGGACTTAAAGATGCATTAGTAGCAACTAGTAATGAACAAGCTGTTTTAAATGCAACTACTTTAGTGAAAGCTTTGTCAGCTGTGAATACGGCCGACTTAAATACTGCCACAAATAACACATGGGGCAAAATATCCAATGAATTAATTAATGCAGCTAAGTTAATTCAAACGTCTAATGATATTAGTGCTCAAAGAGATCAATTCGTTACACTATCAACTAATATGTATCTACTTGTTAAGGAAGCTAAAACCGAAGTTCCAGTGTATTATCAGTTTTGTCCAATGGCGAACAAGGGTAAAGGCGCCAATTGGTTAAGTTTGGAAAATAAGGTCAAAAATCCTTATTATGGCAGCAAAATGCTTTCCTGCGGCAAAGTGGTTGAAACCTTATAATGAGTTTGGTCATATAGTGCAGATATAAAGCCACATGTATAATAATTAATTATCTTTGTCCTTGATGAAAAAACTATTCCTATACTTACTTTCTTTTATTTTTATTATTACCTCTTCGGGTGTAATGGTAAACATGCATTATTGTATGGGAAAGCTTGCAGGAACTAGTATGAGTTTAGTGAGCAATACCACAAAAAAATGCGATAAATGTGGTATGGAAAAATCCAAGAAACAGGGAAAGGGATGCTGCCATGATTCCAAAAAATTAATTAAGAATGTAGATGATCAAAATATTGTAAATAGCTTTTTTAGTGTTGATCATCAAATAGCGCTTCTGCCTAATAGTAGTAATTTTGAAACTGTTTCTATTGTAGTTTCAAATAATTCAAATCATTCCTATTATAGTCATGCACCGCCTGATCTATTGGGTGTGCCCATTTACATTGCAGACTGTAGCTTTCTAATTTAGATATTTTAATCTGAGGGTAGCCTTCCTTTTTTTAAGGATGCTTCATTGATTAAAAAATTTAAACTAGATAAAATGAATTTCAAATATATTATAGGTTATATCTGTCTTTTAATAAGCAGTTATACATTTGCACAGGCTGATCAAAAAATAAATTATACAGACACTACATTTAAGGTATTTGGTGCATGCGAAATGTGTAAAGGACGAATTGAAGATGCACTAAAAATTAAGGGGATTAGCAAAGCCATATGGGATGTTGATTCTAAATTATTGTCCATTCAATTTGACACAAAAAAAATCTCTTTAGATAAAATTGAAAATACCATTATTGCAGTAGGACATGATTTAGATAATAAAAAAGCCAAAGATTTTATTTATCAAGATTTACCTGATTGTTGTCATTACAGAGAATTGGAAACCCATCATGATGATCATCCGAAAGAAAAAAATGACACAGCTCAAATTACGGGTGTTGTATTGCAGGAAAGTAATAATGGCAAGTTTGAACCCTTCATGAACGCAAGCGTATATTGGGCTGGAACAAATGCCGGGGTCCGCACGGATAGTTTTGGCGTTTTTAAAATAAGTATGAATCCAATCAAAAAACTAGTTATTAGTTATGTTGGATTTAAATCAGATACCATTACCATTGAAAATGTAAATGATTTTAAGGTTGTATTAGCGGCTAAAAATCAGTTGAATGAGGTAACGGTGTTTAGCAGAAATGTGGGCAGTTTTATTCCTTTATCGAGTACCATTCGTACACAAGTAATGACAGGAACAGAATTATTAAAAGCAGCCTGTTGCAACCTTAGTGAAAGTTTTGAAACCAACCCCTCGGTGGATGTTTCCTTTAATGATGCCGTAACTGGTTCCAAGCAAATACAATTATTAGGTTTAAGCGGCATTTACACACAGCTAACCGTCGAAAATTTACCTGGCCCCAGGGGATTGGGTACCATTTTAGGCTTGAACTCAATTGCAGGTCCTTGGATTGAGAGTATTCAGTTAACCAAGGGGGTAGGCTCAGTTGCGAATGGATATGAAAGTATTGCAGGTCAAATTAATGTTGAATTAAAGAAACCTGAAACCGCCGAAAAATTATTAGCCAATATTTATGTGAATGATTTTGGTAAAACTGATTTGAATTTAAATCTGTCACATAAACTAAATTCAAAATGGGCAACTTCATTATTATTGCACGATGATTTTTTAAATAATAAGAACATCGATTTTAATAAAGATGGATTTATGGATCTTGCAATTGCAAGTGAAGGTAAAACTGCATCTGGTAAACCAGGGGGATATATTCAAATATGGGAGAATGATGGAGATGCAAATTTTATTCCGAAACAAGCCATAGAATGTGTTGAAGACTCGTTTAGTTTTAGGGAGTTTGAAGTGGGGGACATAAATAATGATGGATGGCAAGACATAATCATGCACGGAAGAGAACATCATTTAGTTATTGGTAGAAATAATAAAATTCTTTTAAACAAGGCAGTTTGGATGAATGAAAAAGGCAAACTAGTTCCATTGACTAATGAAATAGAAATAAGTAGGAATACAACACCAGATGG
>CALLKA010000114.1 GCA_938008665.1 uncultured Bacteroidota bacterium | reverse complement strand
GATCTACACAGGCGAAGACACTCTTTCCCTACACGACGCTCTTCCGATCTTGATGCACAGGAAATGGCTACCATTACTGTACTAGCTGATATCATTATGCCTAAGGATGCGGTAAGTGGCTCAGCGTCGGATGCCAAAGTGCCTGAATTTATTGAGTTTATAGTAAAGGATATGCCCGATCATCAAGTGCCAATGCGTGGTGGCTTAAGATGGTTGGATTTACATTGTTATAAGAAACATGAAAAAGCATTTGTTGATTTAACAAAAGCACAGCAAATAGAAGTTGTGGACGAAATTGCCTATCCAAATAAAGCGAAACCAGAAGTAGCGCAAGGCGTTAGCTTTTTTAATAAAATTCGTGACTTGGTCACTACAGGATTTTATACTTCTGAAATTGGGGTGAAGGATTTAGGTTATATGGGAAATGTGCCCAACCAATGGAACGGGGTTCCTGATGAAGTATTAAAGCAACATGGATTAGCTTATACAGAGAAAGAATTAAAGGAGTGTATTTCTTATTAATTCCTCTAATGATTTTATAACAATAATGCCCCCCGATAAATCGGGGGGCATTATTGTTATTTTTCCTCTCGCCCTTTGTAAAATATAGGGGCTCGGAATTTATGAAATTTTACTTCCAGCAGCAATCGCTTCGCTAGGTTGTACAAAATATAATTTACCATGGGCATCTTCGGCCATTAAAATCATTCCTTTACTTTCAACACCGCGCATTTTGCGAGGTGCTAGGTTTGCCACTACCACTACTTGCTTTCCAATAATTGCAGCTGGATCAAAATGCATAGCGATACCTGATAAAATGGTTCTTTTTTCTAATCCCAAATCCACTTCTAATTGTAATAATTTATCTGCCTTCTCCACTTTCTTTGCATCAATGATCGTACCTACACGCAAATCAATTTTACCAAAATCATCAAATACAATTTCAGGCTTGAATGCGTTATCATTCGCTTCAGGAGCGCTGCTAGCATCAGTTGTAGTAATCGAATCCATCGTAATTTTTTTTGCTTTTAAATTTGTTTGCAATTGGGATAATTCAGCTTCAATCTCTTCGTCCTCAATTTTTCTAAATAACAATTCAGGAGGTCGTAAGCTATAACCCACTTTTAATAAATTAAAGTTCCCTGCATTATCCCAGTCCAGCATTTTGTCCACTACTTTCATCAAGTAGCACATTTTTTTAGCAGTAAATGGTAAAAAAGGATTTACCAAAATGGCAAGGTTCGCACATAATTGCAAGCAAGCATGCATGCAGTTGTCAATTTTCGCTTGTGCAGTTGGGTCGGTCGCTACATTTTTAGCCACAATCCAAGGTTCCTTTTTTTGCATGTATTGATTTCCAATACGGGCTAAATTGATCACTTCAAATTGGGCGTCTCTAAATTTATACTGCTCCAGTAATTCAGTAATTTTTGCTTTGCTATCTTTCACACTTTGTAAAATGGCGTTATCCTCCTCATCCAGTAAATCAGGATGAATAGGGGGCACCTTGCCCTTGCATAACTTATGCATCAATACCCAAGTTCTATTTACATAATTGGCGAAGATGCTTACTAGTTCTCCATTCACCGATTCCTGGAATCCCTTCCATGTAAATTCACTATCCTTTGACTCAGGTGCAATTGATGTTAAATAAAAGCGTAAGCTATCGGCTAATCCTGTGCCACCATTTTCTTTTTTAATCCATTTATTAATGTAGTCATCCATTTCAATACTCCAACCTTTGGAAGTGCTCATTTTGTCACCTTCTAAATTCATGAATTCATTGGCAGGAACACTTTCCGGTAAAATATGGCCATGTAATTTTAACATGATTGGGAAAATGATACAATGAAAAACAATATTATCTTTTCCAATGAAGTGGACCAATTTGGTTTCAGCATCATTCCAATAAGGGGTCCAATCTTTACCATTATCTTTTGCCCATTGCTTAGTAGCACTGATATAACCGATTGGTGCATCAAACCAAACATATAAAACTTTACCATCACCACCTGCCACCGGCACTTTAACACCCCAATCTAAGTCACGTGTCACAGCCCTAGGCTGTAATCCACCATCAATCCAGCTTTTGCATTGACCTACGACTGCAGCACGCCAATCATTCGCATGCTCCTTTAAAATCCATTCACGTAAAAAATCTTCATGTTTATTTAAAGGCAAATACCAATGCGTGGTTTCTTTTTTAATAGGCGCGTTACCACTTAAAGTACTTACTGGATTAATTAATTCTTCGGGGCTTAAGCTTTTGCCGCATTTTTCACATTGGTCTCCATAGGCTTCATGATGTCCACAATTGGGACAAGTTCCTTTAATATATCTGTCAGCCAAAAAACTATTTGCAGCGGCGTCAAAATATTGCAATGAAGTTTTGGTTTCTAAATCTCCCTTGGCTTCAAGATCTTTAAAAAATGCACTGGCTGTTTCATGATGCAATGCATCGCTGGTGCGATGATAAATATCAAATGCGATTCCTAGATCTTTAAAATTTTGTTCAATGATCGGATGATACTTATCAATAATAGCTTGTGCAGTGGTTCCCTCTTTGGTTGCTTGGATGGGAATAGCAGTGCCATGTTCGTCACTTCCACAAACAAAAACCACATCTCTTTTTTGCGCTTTTAAATAACGGACGTAAATATCCGCAGGCAAATACGCACCTGCTAAATGGCCAATATGCTTCAAACCATTCGCATAGGGAAGGGCTGCTGTAATCAAATATCTTTTTGGCGTGTTCATTGCTGCAAAAGTACTTAATTTGTGTTATGATTCAACCGCCAATCCTCATTCCTGGAGACACTATTGGGATCACTTGCCCAGCAGGTTCCATCCCCTTGGAAAAGGTGCAAAATTGCATCCTGACCCTAGAAAAATGGGGGTTTAAGGTAAAATTGGGGAAAACAGTGGGGTCAAAAAAGGACTGTTTTTCCGCTTCCGATACCGAAAGAGCAGCAGAACTACAGCAAATGTTGGACGATGCAAATATCAAAGCGGTATTGTGTGCAAGGGGTGGCTATGGTTTAAGTAGAATCATTGACCAGATAAATTTTTCCGGGTTTAATCAAAATCCAAAATGGGTGATCGGCTTTAGTGATATTACCGTTTTGCATGCCGCTATTCAAAAGCAAAATACCATGAGTATTCATGGTCCAATGGCAGCAGCATTTAATAAAGGAGCTGAGGGAGAAATTTACATTCAATCATTAAAAAATTGTTTGCTTTGCGAAAACCAAATAATCAATGCAACACCTCATTTACTAAATAAGCAAGGAACGGCCACGGCAAACCTTATTGGCGGTAATTTATGCATGATTGCGCATTTAATAGGATCAAAAAATGCGATGAACACCATGGGTAAAATATTATTTATTGAAGATGTGGGTGAAGCGCATTATAATATAGATCGATTAATCATTCAGTGTAAAAATGCAGGAATTTTGGATGATTTAGCAGGACTGGTAGTTGGTGGGTTTACCGAATTAAAAGATAACGCCACAGATTTTGGGGCAACTGCCTATGAAATCATTCACGCACATATTTCAAATTTCAATTATCCTGTATGTTTTGATTTCCCGATAAGTCATGCTTTGGAAAATTTTGCAGTTATGGAAGGTGCTACATACACATTGGAAGTAACTAAGGAGGGAAGCATCTTAAAAACGCGTTAATATTAACGCCTAATACCCATTCAAGCTAAATATTGTATTAAATTTGTGTATATAAATTCGAATGCTATGAAAAAGTCAATTTTAAGTTTTTTTATCACCCTATTCATTGGAGGGCAATGGTGTCAAGCGCAATCTTATATTGCATCTGCCATCGAAAAAACCGATAAGGAGGCCATGCAGTATGAAGTGTTGGGAAAAGTAGGCAGTCATTATTGGATTTTTAAAAATAATGCAGGTATTTCAACAATTGCACAGTATAATGAGCAGATGCAAATTGTGAAGCAAAATGATTTGTCTTTTTTGCCAAAATCATTAAATGGGTTAGAGTTTATAGCGTCCAATGATCAGGTAGTTATTTTTTATCAATTCCAAGTGAACACTACCGTATATGCAGCAGTTGCGAAATTAAATGCAGACGGCAAATTAATGGGTGAGCCTAAAATAATGGATACGGCAGATAAGGTGAGACCAGGTTCAGGGACGAAGGTTTTTAATTTATTGAGAAGTGATGATCATGAAAAAATATTATTATTCAGCATCAATAAAACCAACGCGTCTGCGATTAAGGTAAAAACAATTTCACTCAATAAAAATTTCGAATTATTGACTGAAGCTGAAATCATCGTACAATCTCAAAATAAAAAAAGCACTTTATCCGATTTTGCTTTGGACAACAAAGGCAATTTATTTTGTTTGCGTAATATCACACAGACAAATATGGCGCCTGCAGTGAGTTTGTTGTATTTGTCCGCTGATGGAAAAGAAGTGATTGAATCTGCTATTGTGAATATTAGTTTGGAATTAGACGATATTAGGCTTAAAGTTGATAATGCCAAAGGCCAAGTTATCTTAAACTCCTTTTATGCTACCGAAAAAAAGGGGCATATAGAAGGCTTATATTCTTATTTATGGGACATTGCAGCAAAGAAAGAAATTTTAACGAATGCAAATCGCTTTACTGATTATAACAGAGGTGCAGTTTCAAGTAAGCGAAATTTAAAAAATGTTTTTGACACTTATTATTTGGATAAAGTTACGACACAAGCGGATGGCAGTTATACTGTGATTGCAGAAGCCGCTGATTCCTATTCAAATCGCAATAACTATTTTTCAAGATGGGATTTTTATTGGGGTGGCGCTTTTTATAATCCATTTATGTTTAATTATTGGAATAGACCATTTGGTTTTTATCCATGGGCAAGATTTGGTTGGGGAGGTATGGGGCCATGGGGATTAAATACTTGGGGTATGGGGCCATGGGGCTTTAATTTCTGGGGTAATCCATTTATGTGGGGTAATCCATTTTCCTCTTTTGGTTATCCATCAGTCACTTATAATGCTAATAAAATTGCACTTTTGTCATTTGATGCAAAAGGTAATTTGCAATCGATTAAGACAATTGACAAATCGCAAAACGATCAAAATGTAGATCAGTTCATTGGCTATGGCACCATTGAAAATCAAGATGGCTTACATTTTTTACACCACCAAAAACGTAAGGGACAACATACATTAGTTTTTAATAGTTTAACAAAACAAGGGCAACTAGAAAAAGGAGCAGTGGTCGTGGCTAATGAAAAAAACTATGAATGGATGCCTCGCATGTTGAAACAAGTGAACGATCATGAAGCAATTTTACCGTATCAATATAAAAATAGAATTGGTTTTGCAAAAGTTAAATTTAAATAGCACAAAGTGGTTTTTTTATATAGAGACAAAGCTGATATTAATTTAATTTTTATACTTGTATTAAGTGTAATTCTACATTTTCATCAATGGGTTACACCCCCAATTGTTATCGCAAATGAGTCGGATGGATTATTGGCTTATTTACTAGTACATTATATAAGGCCCCTGCCACCCATTGCATTGGTGTTATTTTTTCAATTACTTGTTGTAAGTCAAGCTGTAAGGCTAAATGCAATGTTGAGTCAATTTAAAATGTTTCAAAACATTAGCTATTTACCTGCATTTGCGTATATAATTTTAACCGCTTTATTTCCTTATTGGGATGAAATTAGCGCAGGATTAATTGCTAATTCATTGGTGATTTGGATACTTGTTAAAATTTTTAGGTTGTATGATCAAACGCAACCCAAAACACTTGAATTTAATATTGGATTAATTGTAGGCGTTTCTATTTTATTATACGAACCTATTGCCATTTTAATTCCGGTGGTATTATTTGCACTTGCTATAATTCGACCCTTTAGATTACCAGAGTGGTTGGTTTTATTGATGGGTATTATTCTTCCTTTTTATTTCTTATTTGCGTTTGTTTTTTTAACCAATCAAGCCAATCATTTCGCCCAATTTTTACCAAGATTAGATTGGGAAAATCCTTTGGTGAAGCCTGAGCTAAATATCATTTTGGCATTAGGGATCATGGGGGTGCAATTATTAACTGGTTTTTATTTTTGGCAACAACAGCAATCCCGTTTTATCATACAGGTACGTAAATACTGGGGGGTCCTTTTCTTGACGCTATTGGTTTGTTTTTTCCAACCCATTGTTTTTTCTTCTCAAGCTTTATATGCTTCGGCAATCATATTAACCCCATTGGCCTGTTTTATAAGTTTTGCTTATGCTACCCCCAAAAGCCTATTGATTCCCAACCTTTTGTTTTGGTCCGCCGCCCTGGTTATTGTGTATAACCACCTTGCATAAGTGAAGAATTTACCCCAAATTAGCACCCATAATTTGTTAACTTTGTCCCTTCAATACCTACCTTAAAATATTAATCTTTAGTATATGAAATTTGGTGTTTTAGTATTCCCGGGATCTAATTGTGATAGAGACATGCAAGATGCTTTAGAAAAGGATCTAGGAGCGCCTGTTGAAATGTTATGGCATAAGGACAGCGACCTATCCCATTTTAATACAGAGGATTGCATTGTACTTCCTGGTGGTTTTTCCTACGGCGATTATTTGCGTTGTGGTGCCATTGCTAAATTTAGTCCCATGATGCAATCTGTTATCGAATTTGCAAATAAAGGAGGAAAAGTATTAGGCGTGTGTAACGGGTTTCAAATTTTATGTGAAAGTGGTTTATTACCTGGCGCATTATTGCAAAATGCCAACCAACAATTTATTTGTAAAAATGTATTTATAAAAACAGATAATAGTGTAGCATTACAAATTCCAATTGCCCACGGGGAAGGAAGATATTTTGCTGACGCGGCTACTTTGGAACATTTGCAAAAGAACAATCAAATTTTATTTAAATATTGCGATGCCAATGGAAATATTGGCGGCACAGCTAATCCTAATGGGTCCACTTTGGATATCGCAGGTATTTGTAATGATACACGCAATGTATTTGGCATGATGCCACATCCTGAGCGAGCAACATCGGAAGCATTAAGTAATGTGGATGGGAAAGAAATATTTAAAATATTAGGATTATTAAATTAATTCTGAATTAAACGAGCAACAATATGAAAAAATATATTTTAGTCAGCCTATTTATATTTAGTGCAGTTTTAACGCAAGCGCAAAGAATGAATCCCGTGAATTGGAGTTTTCAAGCAGTAAAAAAAGCGGATAAGCAATATGATATAGTATTGACGGCGAATGTGGAAGCGCCTTGGCATATATACTCTCAGTTTGTAAAAAAAGGTCCTATTCCTACTACCATTGAATTTAAAACCAATCCATTGGTGCAAATAAAAGGAGCTGCGAAAGAATTAGGTAAGTTGGAGAAAAGTTTTGATAAAAATTTTGATGCTGAAATAAGCTATTTTAGTGGTAAGGTGCAATTTGTACAATCGGTAACACTAAAAGTAGCTTCCAAAACAAAATTATCGGGGACGATAGACTATACGGTTTGTAATGATGAAAAATGTTTACCTCCGATATCTATTCCATTTGAGGTTGTATTACAATAGGGGTTTCAAATTTTAATTTTATAGCATTGCGTAAAATTTCTTCTTTTTTTATAACGATCAGCTTTTTGTTGGTTTCCTTGGGTGTTCAATCCCAATCAGATAATGTTGTGCACGCAAAAGCTTTAGCTACACTCATCAATGATAGCAGTTATGCATTAAAAATTAGTTTGCAAATTGATAAAGGTTGGCATGTGTATGGTGAAAATCCAGATGGAATTAACGCGCCATTGATAAAAAGTAAACTCGAGTCAGCTAAATTATTACTAGCTCCAAAGTATTCCATTGCACCGATAAAGCAATCGGATGTTTTGTTTACACAAGCTTTGGTTTTTACCAGTGATTTTGAGGTGAATCAAAATATACAGATTACAGGGTTTCAGCCTGACAGTATAAAATTAATTGTTCTATTAAATGTAGCCAAAGGGGATCAGTTTTATGCATTGGAACTACCATTGACCGTTGCGTTATCCAAAGGAACTAAAGTAGCCGGTTTTAATATATTATTACCCACAACAGCAACCACTGTACCCGATGATGCTTGTGGTAGCGCAGCTGTTACTACCTCAAATTCTAGTGGTTGGGAAGTATTCCTTCTTGGATTTTTAGGAGGATTAATCGCGCTTATTACCCCTTGTGTATTTCCGATGATACCTGTGACGGTTTCTTTTTTCACTAAAAGATCAAAAACAAAAAAACAAGGCATTGTCAATGGATTATTATATGGCTTAAGTATTTTCTTAGTGTATGTTTTAGCTAGTGTGCCATTCCACGTTGTTGGAAACGTGCAACCTGAAATTTTTAATAGTATCTCAACCAATCCATGGTTGAATATTATCTTCTTTATAATATTTATCGTTTTTAGTATTTCATTTTTTGGATTTTTTGAAATATCCTTACCTAGTGGTATTGCCAATAAAGCAGATTCAAAAAGTGGACTTGGAAGTATTGGGGGCATCTTTTTTATGGCCATCACTTTAGCCATTGTTTCTTTTTCCTGCACGGGACCTATTTTAGGCACTTTATTAGTAGGCTCACTACAAGGCGGTGCATGGGCTTTAACACAAGGTATGGCAGGGTTTGGCGTTGCATTAGCATTGCCTTTTACTTTATTCGCGATATTCCCGCAGTGGTTACAAAGCTTACCCAAATCAGGTGGCTGGTTGGATACCGTAAAAAAGATATTGGCATTTTTGGAATTAGCATTGGCTTTTAAGTTTTTATCCAATGCGGATTTGGTAGAACATTGGGGACTATTAAAACGCGAAGTTTTTTTAGGAATTTGGGCAGTGATCAGTATAGGATTGGCGCTTTATTTATTAGGCATACTATTATTACCACATGATGTAAAGGGCGCAAAAATTGCAGTGACTAGAAAGGTGTTAGCACTGGGGGCCTTTGTTTTTGCAGGCTTTTTATTGGTGGGTATTGCGCCACAAAATGCAAAGTATCTTAATTTTTTAAGTGGATTCCCACCACCAACACACTATAGTTTATTTCAGCATGAAAAGGGTAAGCATGGATTACAAGCCAATGTGATGAATGATTATGCGCAAGCAGTACTTTTATCCAAACAGCAAAACAAACCTATATTGATTGACTTTACCGGATGGGCTTGTGTGAACTGCCGTAAGATGGAGGAGAATGTTTGGACCGATCCTGCAGTGATGTCATACATACAAAATAATTTCATTTTGGTTTCCTTATATGTGGACGATAAAGCCATGTTGCCGATTGATAAAAGATTCACTTATACGAGCAAGTCAGGACAAACCAAGGATATCAATAGTGTCGGTGATTTATGGGCTACATTCCAAGCAGAAAACTTTAGTCAGGTCACACAACCTTTATATGTAGTAATAAGTCCGGATGAAAAATTATTATCCAATCCGGTGGGCTATACGCCCAATGTAAGCGAGTATTTAGCTTGGCTCCAATGCAGCGCGAATAAGAATAAGTAATACTACAAACTCATGCCACGTTCGTTCATCATCTTTCTAAGATTGATCAAACCGTAACGCATTCTACCTAAAGCGGTATTGATACTACAGTTGGTCATTTGTGCAATTTCCTTAAAGCTCAAATTGGCGTAATGTCTTAAAACAATAATTTCTCTTTGTTCTTCAGGAAGTAAGTCCACTAACTCTTGAATGTTTTTATGTGTTTGACTACGTGTCATTTTGTAATCTGCAGCGTGGTCTGAAAATTTAATCACTTCAAAAATATCTTGGTCGTCGCTTGTTTTAATCGTTGGTGTACGTTTTACTTTTCTAAAATGATCGATACAAAAGTTGTGAGAAATGCGTAAAGCCCAAGGCAAAAATTTACCTTCTTCTGCGTATTTTTTTTGTTTGATGTTGTCGATGATTTTAATAAAAATCTCCTGAATCAAATCCTCCGCTAAATAACTGTCTTTCACCATAAATAAAATGGTGTTGTAAATTTTTTCTTGGTAACGGTCAATTAAGGTGTCAAAAGCGCGGGTATTTCCTTGTTGAAAGGACGCGATTAATTCATAGTCGCTTAGGAGTACAGTTTTGTTCATGCCTTGTTTTTTATAGTAGTTCGATAGGTTAGTATTGGAAAATTACTCGCAAAATGGCTTGAAATTCCATTTGTGGAAAACAAGAAATGGGTTCAAAAGCTATCCACATTTTTAGTGGGAAAAGAATCTATCAAATCCTTGAACCAAATGCCTAGGAATGTGTTAATTTGCTATATGCAGGAGACTAAGAAAGTGAAAAAAGCGCCATCGGTAAGTAATGACATTCAAGTAGTGGGTACAAGGGTGCATAATTTAAAAAATGTTACTGCATTATTTCCCAGAAATCAATTTATTGTAGTGACAGGGGTTTCAGGCAGCGGTAAATCATCTTTAACCATTGATACTTTATTTGCGGAGGGGCAAAGACGCTATGCGGAAAGTCTTTCTTCCTATGCAAGGCAATTTATGTCACGTATGGGCAAGCCAGATGTTGATTATATCAAAGGTTTGTGTCCAGCCATCGCTATTGAGCAAAAAGTGGTAACACGTACCCCGCGAAGTACAGTGGGGAGCATGACTGAAATTTATGATTATCTCCGTGTATTTTATGCGCGCGTCGGAAAAACTATCTCACCTATTAGTGGACAGGAAGTAAAAAAGCAGGATGTGCAAGATGTGCTGGAGTTTATCCAAAAAGGGAAGGCCGGAGACAAAATGGTGATTATTGTTCCATTCAAGCAACAATCCAAAAGAGATATTCAGGAGGAGTTAAATATATTATTACAAAAAGGCTTCGCCCGTATTTACTTAAGGGCAGGTGGGGCATCTGTAAATGATAAAAAAGCGAAAGTTGCAGAATCCACATCTACCATTCTGAGAATTGAAGATGCATTAGCAATGACCAAGGCGGAAATCACCAAATTGGTAAAGGCACATGATGTATATGTTTTAATAGACAGGGTGGTTGTAAAAGATTTTGATGAGGATGATATTCACAGAATAAGTGATTCTATTGGCACTGCTTTTTACGAAGGAGAAGGCTTATTATGGGTGGAGCAAAATGATACTATCTTAAAAACATTCAATAATAAGTTCACATTGGATGGTATTGAATTTGATGAGCCCAGTCCTAATTTATTTTCATTCAATAATCCATATGGGGCATGTCCTACCTGCGAAGGCTATAGTCAGGTATTAGGAATTGATGAAAATTTAGTGATTCCCAATCCAAACTTATCGGTTTATGATGGTGGAGTGGCACCCTGGAAAGGGGAAAAATTAGTTTGGTGGAAGGATCAGTTTGTGAAGGAAGCTGGAAAGGCTGGATTCCCCATCCATCAACCAATTAATAAATTAACCAAAACGCAGGAAACCCATTTATGGAAAGGGGTTGGTAAAGCGTTAGGGATAGATGCTTTTTTTGAAGATGTAAAAGCACATTTGTATAAAGTACAATTTAGGGTGATGTTAAGTAGGTATCGAGGCCGAACCAATTGTCCCGATTGTGAAGGATACCGTGTGCGCAAGGAAGCGTTATATGTAAAAATAGGAGGCAAGCATATTGGAGAATTGTGTGCGATGCCAGTAAGAGATTTACAAATTTGGTTTACGGATTTAAAATTATCTACGCATGATAATCAAGTAGCCAAAAGATTATTAATAGAACTTGAACAACGCATACAAACTTTAATGGATGTAGGTTTGGGTTATTTAACCTTATCACGTTTGGCAAATAGTTTGAGTGGGGGCGAAAGTCAAAGAATACAATTAACCAGATGTTTGGGAAGTAATTTAACTAACTCCTTATATATTTTAGATGAACCAAGTATTGGATTGCATTCAAGGGATACGGAAAGGTTAATTAAAGTTTTACAAAACTTAAGGGATTTAGGAAACACGGTGGTGGTGGTGGAGCATGATGAACAAATTATGCGTCATGCGGATTATATTATTGACATGGGGCCGTTAGCTGCGCATTTGGGTGGAGAGATAGTTGCAGCAGGGAATGCAACAGCATTGATCAAAGATAAAAATAGTTTGACCGGTAAATATTTAAGCGGTGTATTATCCATACCTGTTCCAGAAAAAACAAGACTGCCAAAACACTTTATAAAAATTGAAGGGGCTTATTTACATAATTTAAAAACCATTGATGTGCAATTCCCATTGCATAGTTTGTGTGTGGTAAGCGGGGTAAGTGGTAGCGGAAAAACAACATTGGTTAAACAGGTTTTATACAATGCTTTATTAAAAGCAAAACAATTACCGACTGAAATTGTGGGTGGCTATAATGCCATTAGTGGTGATTTACATTTGATAGATCAAATTGAAATGGTCGATCAAAATCCTATTGGTAAATCATCTCGCAGCAATCCGGTGACTTATATCAAAGCGTATGATGCCATACGAGATTTATATTCCAAACAAGCGCTATCAAAAATCAGAGGCTTTTTACCTAAGCATTTTTCATTCAATGTAGATGGAGGCAGATGTGATACCTGTAAAGGTGAAGGAGAGCAATTAGTAGAAATGCAGTTTTTAGCAGACGTGCATTTAACCTGTGAGGATTGCAATGGAAAAAGATTTAAGGAAGCAGTTTTAGAAGTGCAGTATAAGGGAAAAAATATTTATGAAGTATTGGAGATGAGTGTGGACGAAGCCATTGCATTTTTTAGTGAGGAAAAAAATATTGTATTTGCCATAAGTCCATTACAAGAAGTAGGATTGGGCTATGTGAAGTTGGGACAAAGTAGTAGTACCTTAAGTGGTGGAGAAGCCCAACGCGTAAAACTAGCCAGCTTTTTAGGCAAAGGAAAAGCTAGCAATAAAATGTTATTCATTTTTGATGAGCCAACCACAGGTTTACATTTTCATGATATCCATAAATTATTAAAAGCATTTAATGCTTTAATTGAGCAAGGACATTCACTCATCGTAGTGGAACATAATACCGATGTGATTAAAGTGGCGGACTGGGTAATTGATATGGGCCCAGAAGCAGGTGTGGATGGTGGAACCGTTGTTTATGCCGGAATCCCCAAAGGATTATCCAAATGCAAGGCCTCCCAAACCGGAAAGTACTTAGACTAGATTCTATGTAACTTATTTAAAATCAAGCTGTTATGTAAAATAAAGTAGCTAAATTTAAATTTCTTGTGTTATTTTTGTTGTAACTAAAAAATAGTTGCAATTTTGTATGACAAAGAAAAACAAACTACTAGAAAGGTTCTTAAGTGTTCCTAAGGATTTCACTTATGATGAATTGAAAACATTGTTACGAAGTTTAGGATATGAAGAAAGTAATCTTGGAAAAACTTCTGGATCAAGGGTTGAATTTTATAATGAAATCAATTACCATAAATTCAAAATCCATAAACCGCATCCAGGAAAAATTGTAAAACACTTTTATTTAAAAATAATTATTGAGGATTTAAAATCATTTGAAATTATATGAAAAACACATTAAGCTATAAAGGATTTCAGGGATCAGTAAGTTATAGTGATGAAGACCAGGTCTTATTTGGAAAAATTGAAGGCATTTATGACACTATTATGTATGAGGGTACTTCAGTTACAGAAATAAAAGGGATGTTTAAAGAGGCCGTAAATGAATATATTGAGTCTTGTAAGCATTTCAAGAAGCCTTTGTTAAAAAGTTTTAAGGGATCTTTTAATGTACGCGTAAAACCAGAAATGCATAAAAAGGCAGCAATGCTTGCAATCATGAAAGGCATTAGTCTAAATCAATTGGTGCAAAATGCAATAGAGAAGGAATTAGAAGTGGCTTAATAAATTTCAGCGAAGTTAATTTTTATTCTTAACTAAGCTTTTTACAGTTGTGTTATTATTGGATGACTTCTCTTTTTTTCTACCTGCATCCTTTAATGCTTTGTCCAAGATCATTTCAATTTGTCCATTCACACTTCGGAACTCATCCTCGGCCCATTTTGCTAATGCAGAAAAGGTTTCATCGTTGATTCTTAATACAAATGTTTTTTTTGTTAATGACATACTTGTATTTTAAGGATTAATAAAGGGTGCCAGTATTTAAAACAGGAGATGCCGATTTTTCACCACAAAGTACCACCATTAAATTACTTACCATCGCAGCTTTTTTATCGTCATCCAGCACTACAATATCTTTTTCGGATAACATGGCTAATGCCATTTCAACCATACCCACTGCACCTTCTACAATTTTAGTTCTAGCTGCTACAATCGCAGTAGCTTGTTGACGTTGTAACATCGCGCCAGCAATTTCTGCAGCATAAGCCAAGTGGCTAATTCTAGCCTCAGTAACAGTAATACCTGCTTTAATTAATCTTTCATTTAATTCTTGTTCAAGCATTTTAATGACTTTTTCACCACCATCACGTAATGTTATTTGCGCATGTACATCTTCAATATTATCATAAGGGTAACTTGTTGCTAAGTGACGAACAGCTGCCTCGCTTTGGTTTTTCATGTATTCATTAAAATTGGTAACATCAAACACTGCTTTATAAGTATCACTTACTTCATATAATATTACAGCTGCAATTTCAATAAGGTTACCCAATTTATCATTTACTTTTAATTTAGTACTCTCCACACTTTGAGAGCGAAGGGAAACTTTCAGCTTTGAGTAAAAAGGATTTACAAACTGCAATCCGTTTTCCCTTACCGTGCCAATATATTTACCAAAGAAGGTAAGTACAATACTATAGTTTGGATCCACCACCATTAATCCCCTCATTAAAAAAACACCTAACAGAATAAATAAAACGCCAAAGAAAATTACGCCTTCGCTTGGAGTTGAGATTTGTGCTGTACTAATAATTCCATATAAACCAGTAATAAATGATATAAGTGCTATTAAGGCTGCTTTGTAGCCATTCATTGGTTTCATTAACTTTTCCATAGTAGTAATTTGATATTAAAATGATATCATAAAACTAATCATTTTTAAAATATTAACAAAAATATTTTGTCTAACTAAAAATATAGTTATAATATTGACTAAGAATTTAGTTAGAAAGCAAAATAACAAACCATGAAAAAACTGACACAAGCCGAAGAACAAATTATGCAAGCCTTATGGGCATTGGATAAGGGCGGATTTATTAAAGATGTCTTAGAAGCAATAGATGAGCCAAAGCCTCATCATAATACAGTGGCTACTCTTTTAAAGATTTTAGTGGAGAAGGAGTTTGTCGGGATTCAAAATCCAAACAGAAACAATTTTTATCATCCTTTGGTAAGTAAGGAAGCCTACTCAGCTAAAAGAATAGAGGGCTTGACAGAAAGTTACTTTGAAGGGTCTTATTCCAATGTTGTTTCCTTTTTAGTAGATAGAAAACAAATGACTATCCAGGATTTAGAATTGCTTTTACAACAATTAAAAAACAATAAGATATGAAAAAAGGTTTTTTATTTGCAGCCATTTTATTAGTTGCAGCTTCATTTAATAATACAGCATCTGCACAGGTTAAAATTGGATATTTTGATGATCAAAGCGTAATAGCTTTATTCCCAGGCATCCAAGAAAAATTAGACACCGTGCTTAAATCTTACGCACAAGATTCATTACAAGATGAGTATAATTACACTTTAAAGGATTATCAAATAAAAGATAGCATCTATAAAAGAGATTCTGCTGATTTGTCTAAACGTCCAAAAGCTTTACAAATGGC
>CALLKA010000113.1 GCA_938008665.1 uncultured Bacteroidota bacterium | reverse complement strand
ATCTACACAGGCGAAGACACTCTTTCCCTACACGACGCTCTTCCGATCTAAAACAGAAGAGCAGATTATTTAGCTGCTTTTTGGAATGTAGTGAATTGGTCAGTAGTTGCTGATCGTTTTGCTGCTGTGAAATAAAATTGAAATTCGGTGGTAAACCCACTCATATTCAAATCCCAAAGTTATCCGCTTTGGGATTTTTTATGGAACAGGGTCGTAGCCATGTCCCCCACCTGGCCGACATTTACTAAGTCGTTTCACACCTAAAAATATCCCTTTAATGGGTCCATACTTTTCAATTGCCTGTGCTGTGTATTGCGAACAGGTGGGCGTGAACCTACATTTGCTACCACCCAAATAAGGTGACAATACTAATTGATAAAACCGAATTAAAATAATAAATGGGAAGGCGCTTATTTTTTTTATCCCACCAATAATATCACCACTTAAGTAACGCTTGCTCATACAACACTTGTTTTTAACTTATCCGCTAGTTTTTGCAAAATCAAATTAATCGTAGCTTGAATTTGTTGCTGGGTTTGCACATGCGCATCTAGATATAAAAAAAATAGATTGAGTCGCGTGTTTGTTAAGCTTATACTATTCGTAAAATTTGGTTTTTCTAAACGATACCCTTCACGTAATAATCTTTTTACTTTATTGCGTTGTACCGCTTTTCTAAATTGTCGACTGGGCGCACCCACCCCAGCTTGCAGTAATCCATTCGAAAAAATTCCTGCTTCCCCCTTTTCAATGGTATACAACAATCGGATAGGATGCATTGTAATGGCAGTTCCTTTCGAAAACAAAAATTGCATTTGCTTTCGGCTTTTAAGCTTATCCTTTTTTTGGTATGTAAAATTTTTAGACAACAGATTAAATATAGGCATTAAAAAAGTCCTTCCCGAATTTCGGGAAGGACTTTAAAATTATTGAATTTCGAGTGAATGAAGGAAATCCTACAATGGATTTATTTCAATCCTTTTTCACTTGATACTGTAAGTTTTTTACGTCCTTTCTTTCGGCGGCTTGCTAATACTTTACGACCATTAGCTGTTTCCATACGTTGACGGAATCCGTGAACAGATTTACGACGACGCTTATGTGGTTGGAATGTACGTTTCATAGTATGTCTTAAATTTTTTTCTTTTCTGTACTTTAAATTTCGTTTTCGTCCTGTTCCTAATAGCAGTCACCATACCACTACCTGTGAAAGGACGGCAAAAATAGGGTATTTTTTTATTTTTTAAGCTAAATCTGTATGTTTTGCAGCAATTTTTTGTCCAAAAAAGGTGCTTGCCTGCAATTCAAAGGCTTGTGGGTTGTCGGTAGTGTAAAAACTAAGTTGACCAGATTGGCTACATTTTTGGGCTAAATCAGGATGGCTTTCAAGGTATTTAGCAAGGCTTTTAGCCACAATTGCGCCTTGACTTACAATATTCACCCCTTTAGGCATAAAAGCCCTTATTTTATCCGCTAATAAGGGATAATGGGTGCATGCTAATAAAAGGGTGTCAATATCGGCAGATTGAGAAAAAAGTTGATCCAAGTAGGATTTCACAAAATAGTCTGCGCCAGGTTTATCCTGTTCTCCATTTTCAATCAAGGGTACCCATAAAGGACAGGCTTGTTGAAAAACTTTCAGATCGGGAAAGAATTTTGCCAATTCAATCGGATAACTGTCACTTTGTATGGTGCCCAATGTTCCTAAAATTCCAACTTGATGGGTGTTTGAAAAATCGCCTAAAATTTCAGTGGTGGGTCTGATCACACCTAATACCCTTTTGTCAGGGGCCATTTTTGGTAAATCTTTTTGCTGTATTGTACGCAGTGCTTTTGCCGATGCCGTATTGCAAGCCAATATCACTAAGGAGCAACCTTGATTAAAAAACCAATTCACTGCTTCAAGGGTATATTGATATACAGTATCATAAGATCGAGGACCATAAGGTGCGCGCGCATTATCTCCTAAATAGATATAATCATACTGAGGTAAAGTATGCTTGAGCTCCTTTAATATGGTGAGCCCACCATATCCACTATCAAAAACACCAATCGGCGCAGTAGGCATAAATTTATTTTATTGCGTAAAACTAAAGAACCTCGTTGTAAACAACGAGGTTCTAAGTAAAATATATTTAAAATATTATCCTTTTTTAGCTGCTGCTGCTGGCTTTGCTGCTGGAGCACCACCTGTAGCTGCTTTAAATGCATCTTCAATTTCTTTTGGTAATGGCAATTTCAACTTCATTGCAACACGAATGGTTAAATTGTCAGCGATCGAAGGTTGTGTATAAGGTGACAAAGATTCAGCTTTTAACACCAAAGTATATTTTTGCTCAGCAACTACTTCACCTAATGCAGTAGCAATTTTTTGTCTGTAAGGCAATAACAATGATTCTTGTTTTTGCTCCATAGATTGTTGTTGGTATTGTTGCCAGTTGATCAACTTATATTTTAAACGATTTAAATCGTCAGTTGCCATTTGTAACGCCTTTGGACGCTTAGACAAATCTGCAGAATCTCTTTTGTAGATACTATCTTTTACTTGATAATCCTTTAAAGTATAGTTATACTCGTCTTGTAA
>CALLKA010000112.1 GCA_938008665.1 uncultured Bacteroidota bacterium | reverse complement strand
GATGTCAACGAAGCGGATGCGAATGAATGGCATGATAAAACCAATTTGCCTATGAATATTGTTCATCAAATTATCAATTATAAAAATCATTTGGGCGGGTTTACGCATCCCCTCCAACTAAAAAAGGTATATGGCTTAGCTGATACTGCTTTTCAAAATTTGCGTCCCCATTTGTTGGTTCAAAAAAACTTTAAACCCTTACTTAATAGCAGTAACATGAACTTTTCCCAGTGGAAATCATTGGGGATTTTTGAAGATCAGCAGATATTTGAAATTTTGAAATTGAGAAAGCAACAGCGTGGCCAAATTTCCTGGCGGGAACTGGTTGTTTTATTTGATTTGCCTGAAAAACAAGCGCTTTGGCTTAAAGGCAGAATTATTATAAGTGATTGAAAAACAATACACTAGAATTGGAGTTGTTGTAGTCTGAATAAATACTGTTAAAAAAAAGCAAAGACTCAACAAAAAAGTATTAGTTTGAGTTAGGATTAATTTCCTTGTTTTCGATTGCTTGCTTGAAAATCCTCCTTCGGGAGGATTTTACTTTTTAGCAAGTTCCCAATCCAAGTTCCTGACTATTTCCCGCCTGCTTTAAATATTTGATTTACAGCACCACCTAACATCGGAAATTTTTCTTTTACAAATGCCGCGATGGTTTCAATAGATTGTTTTGCTTGCTCTGGTGTAACGCCTGTTTCTTTTACTAAACGATCAATTAGTTCTTGCATAAAATTTGATTTAATAATTTATTTATAATTGGGTTAAGCAACTTTTAAAGTGCTTAATTTACTCTTGTCAAACATATTTTTGGCGTAGTCTAATGACACATTAAATTCAGTCACATTAGTTCCAGGCATTTCAAACATGGCTTGTGTAAACAAGCTTTCACAAATACTTCTTAATCCTCTGGCGCCTAATTTATACTCCATTGCTTTGTTTACGATATAATCAAAAACGTCATTATCAATACTGAGTTTTATTTTTTCAATCGCAAACAATTGGGTGTATTGTTTGATTAATGCATTCTTAGGTTCAGTTAAAATGCTTCTTAAGGTTTCGGCATCCAATGGTTCCAAATGGGTGACAATAGGCAGACGACCTAACATTTCGGGAATTAACCCAAAGGTTTTAATATCCTGTGCATTTACAAAGCGTAATAAATTTTTTCTCTGTAATTCTTGTTCATCCTTATTGACACTAAATCCAATGGCGTTGGTGTTAATACGACGGGCAATAATTTTATCAATACCGTCAAACGCGCCGCCGCAAATAAATAATATATTTTTAGTATCCACCTTAATCATTTTTTGGTCAGGGTGCTTACGACCACCTTGTGGCGGTACTAAAACCTCTGTTCCTTCCAGCATTTTCAATAAGCCCTGTTGTACACCTTCGCCGCTCACATCTCTTGTGATAGAAGCGTTATCGCTTTTGCGTGCAATTTTATCAATTTCATCTATATATACAATGCCTCTTTGTGCAGCTTCTACATCGTAGTCGCAGTTTTGTAACAAACGGGTTAACATACTTTCGACATCCTCGCCTACATAACCTGCTTCTGTAAATACGGTTGCATCCACAATTGCAAAAGGGACATTCAATAGCTTCGCAATGGTTTTAGCAAGCAATGTTTTACCAGTACCAGTTTCACCAATCATGATCACATTACTCTTTTCAATTTCAACTTCATTCTTAGTAGTGACAGGTAAATTGATTCTCTTAAAGTGATTATAAACGGCAACACATAATATTTTTTTAGCTTCATCCTGTCCAATGATGTATTGATCTAGAAAAGCTTTGATGGCTGTTGGTTTTTGGACTTTCAAGTTTCCTGCTTTTCCATCCGCTTTTTTTTGGTGAAATTCTTTCACAATAATTTCATGGGCATGTTCAATACAATGCTCGCATATATGTCCTTCTTGACCAGCGATTAAAATTTTAACTTCTTCTCGCTTGCGTCCACAAAAGGAACATTGTATTGCTTCAACTTTATTCATGATCATTTATTTATTAAAGCGATTTCGCTATTTTATCAACAATACCATATGCCACAGCTTCTTTGGCATCCATCCAATAATCTCTATCAAAATCGGCCATAATTTGTTCTACCGTTTTACCACAATTCTTCGCTAATATTTTAGCGCCTAATTCTTTGGTCTTTCTAATTTGCTCAGCTTGAATTTCAATATCGGCACTCGTTGCTTGGTAATATCCACCTAGGCTAGGTTGGTGTATCATAACTTCCCCATGCGGGAAAATGGTACGCTTTCCTTTTTCGCCCATACTTAAAAGGATGGAACCCATGCTAGCAGCCAATCCCATGCAAATGGTATGCACCGGGCTTTTAATTAAGTTCATGGTATCAAACATGACCATGCCACTTGTAACAACGCCACCTGGACTATTGATATAAAAATTGATTTCTTCACCTGGTTTGTCCGCATCTAACAATAATAATTTTGTTACAATATCTTTCGCAGATTTGTCATCCACCTGACCCCATAAGTAAATGGATCTTTTTTCAAAAAAGATTTGCTCCATTTTTTTATTCAAAAAACTAGGTCCTGTTTCTTCTTTCTTATTTTCTTTTGGCTCGTCGTCCTCTGCCATTAAATATTGATTGGTAAGTATCATACAATTATTTTTTCTTCTTTATTTTTTAATCTTGCGTGGGTTGGTTAATAAAACTTCATCCACTAATCCATATTCTTTTCCTTCAGCGGCAGTCATCCAAAAATCTCTGTCGCAATCCTTGCTCACCGTTGCTAAATCCTTATGGGTATGGTGTGCAATCACCTCGTATAACTCGGTTCTTAATTTTTTTATTTCTCTAGCAGTGATTTCAATATCAGTTGCTTGACCACCAATAGCACCACTTGGTTGGTGTAACATAATACGGCTATGTTTTAAAGCGGTTCGCTTTCCTTCCACGCCAGCGCATAATAAAATGGCACCCATACTCGCTGCCATTCCAGTACAAATAGTTGCGACATCGGGACTAATAAATTGCATCGTATCATAAATGCCCAATCCAGCATATACGCTTCCCCCAGGGCTATTGATATACATTTGAATATCCTTGGTACGATCCGTACTTTCTAAAAATAATAACTGAGCAGTAACAATGTTTGCGACATAGTCATTAATGCCTTCGCCAAGAAAGATGATTCTATCCATCATTAAGCGGCTAAATACATCCATGCTTGCCACATTCATAGGGCGTTCCTCAATAATATAGGGTGTCAGGTTAGTGACACTATTTTTATATTGATGTAAACTATTGCTGCTGATCCCTCTTCCTTTGATGGCAAATTGCTCAAATTCTTTTCCTAAATTCATATTGTCTGTTTTCAGTGGTTAAAGGTAAAACCTTGTATTCAAAGGAACTACAAAAAGAATGCCAAAGTTTCAGAATATGACACAAAAAAGGCCTTCTATTTAAAATAGAAGGCCTTGGCTTTCAATGATTTATTTATTACTACACCATTTTTAGTTGGCTACAAGCCATTTGCCTAGTGGTGGTGATGTTTTAACATGTCTGCAAATTTTTCAGCATCAATTGGTTCATCTTTTGCTTGCACCTCAGTTTCGATGGCTTTGAATAATTTGTCAGTACTAATTCTATGGTAGCTATCTTCTACGAATTTCTTGTCTTGCATCATTCTAACCGCATAGTCTTCTAACCATTTGTCATTATCACCCATGGCGCCCATTTGGTTGCCCATATAACTCATCAATTGTTGCTTTGCAAAATTCTTTAAATCCTCTGCTACTACTTCTACTTTATTTTGCGTCATTAACTGACCACTAATTAAAGTCCATTTTAATTGGTCTTGGAAAACAGGGTATTCTTTTTCTGCTTCTTCACTTGTTCTTTGCTTTTCACCACCTTGTTGTAACCAACGCTTCAAAAATGCAGTAGGGAATTCCATTTTTGTATCTTCAATCAAGCCATGATAAATTTGGTCGTGAATTTGATTGCGTGCTTGTTGCTCATAATATCCTTCGATATCTTTTTTAAGCGCTGCGCGAAATTCTTCTTCTGTTTTGATCGCCTCATTTGGATAAGTGGCTAAAAATAAAGTTTCGTCAATGGCCGCTTTTTCTATTAAACCAACTTTAGTTACAACTAGTTTAAAATACTTATCAGTCTCCTCCTTCGTAATACCAAGATCGCCCACAATTACTTCAAGCTCTTTGTCCTCAAAGGCTTTCTTTAATTGAATAGTATGGGTATCATTGGTTTTGCTGCCTAATAATTTTTTTCGAGTGGCTGCTGTAAAATATTTAATCAATAAAGAGTTGTCTTTTTTAATTCCACCTTCTACTTCATTACCTTCTTTGTCTGATTCAATAAAAGTAACATTCAAAACATTTTCTTCAGAATCTGCAGTTTCAGGCTCGGTCATTTTACCATTGCGTGTTTGAATACGATCCACTTCATTTTGAATCATCTCGTCAGTGACTTTTACTTGGTAGCGTTTCACTTTAATTTCCTTTGTTTTAATTTCGAAGCTGGGTTTTAATCCAATTTCAAAAGTAAAATCATATATGCCAGGATTGTTAAAATCCATATTCGCTAATTGTGAATCCATAGGAAGCGGTTGTGCAAAAATTTCAATGTTTTCTGCAGCCAAATATTGATTTAGTTCGCCTTCTACTTTTTTAAGTACCTCATCAGTAAAAACCGATTGTCCGTACATTTTTTTAATCATACCTACAGGCACCATCCCTTTTCTAAAACCAGGGATATTTGCTGTTTTAGCATGCTTCTTTAAAACAGTTTCAAATCCACCCAAATAATCGGCAGGAGTTAAATTAACGGTTAGTTTGTCATTTAAAAGTCCAATGTTTTCTCTTTTTATGCTTGCCATATACTTTTCTTTTTTCTAGTAAATTCTAGGGTTTAAGGGGGGCAAAGGTAGGTTTTTGCGCCTAAAAAACAGCTAATTATATAAAAAAAGCCCTTCAAAATTCAATCTGAAAGGGCTTTTTTGGTATGGTGCGGATGGAGGGGGTCGAACCCACACGCCTCGCGGCGCTAGATCCTAAGTCTAGTGCGTCTGCCAATTTCGCCACATCCGCTTAGGGGTTGCAAACTTAATTGATTTTTTTAATTTTTCAGGGACTTTTTAAGACTACTTATAGGCTTGGGAGTAAAGCCACTATTTTTTCAAGGTATAATTGATCAATTTCATCAAAATGGGATAAATGTTCGCTATCTACATCTAATACGCCTACAATGTTATTATGCTGATAAACTGGCACAACTATTTCCGATTTAGACGCACTGCTACATGCAATATGCCCTGGAAATTTTTCAACATCTGCCACGATCAATGTTTTTTCTTGTTCCCATGCACCACCACAAACGCCACGCCCTTTTTTAATTCTAGTACAAGCTACTGGACCTTGGAAAGGACCTAACACTAATTCATCTTCATGAATCCAATAAAAACCAACCCACCACCAATTAAACTGTTCTTTTAAAGCAGCGCTAATATTAGCGAGGTTGGCAACTAAATTATTTTCACCCTGAAGTAATCCTTGTATTTGTGGAATTAATGCTTCGTATTGTTCTTGTTTTGTTCCTAAATGTATATTTAAATCTTCGGCCATAATAAACTTCAAATTTTGAATGCTAGTTGGTGTTACTGTTAAAAATAGATTTCAATTCCTTTTTTTCAATTCTTGCTACAAATAAAATAAATGCAATAAGTAAAACGGTTGCAAATAAATAATTAAATGGGGCATTATTTGATATTTGATGCACCCCAGTGTTAATAGCAAAAAGGATTAGAGTAATGACAAAATAAGCAATTAATTTTTTTGTAGCATAAGGGATTGGGTACACTTTTTGTCCCCACTTATAACTGATCACCATCATGGTGCCATAACAGAAAAAGGTTGCCCATGCACTTGCCATAAATCCAAAATAGGGGATGGCTAAATAATTGATGGTAATGGTGATAATAGCACCAATAATGGTTATCCAAGCACCTGCCATTGTTTTATTACTTAATTTATACCAAATACTTAGGTTATAGTAAATGCCCAAAAAAACATTTGCTAAAAGTAAAATAGGCACCACTTTTAATCCTACGTACATGGCCGGATTTCGTATAAATTCTTTCCAAATATCTAAATAAAGCGTAACCATTAAAAACATAACACATAAAGTGATGACAAAAAATTTCATCACCCGTGCGTAGGTTTTTGGTGCATTGTCCGTGCCTGCTTGTTTAAAGAAAAAAGGTTCAGCGCCCATTCTAAATGCTTGCACTGAAATTGTAATTAATATAGATAGTTTATAACAGGCACTGTAAATACCAACAATGGCTTTGTTCGCATCTGGGGAGCCTCCTGGTGCCCACCAGCCTAACATAATTCTGTCTAAAGTCTCATTGACCATACCACCCAAGCCCACTAAAATTAGGGGCAGTGCGTAAATCATCATTTGCTTCCACAAAATAAAATCGAATGAAAAGCGAAGTGCACTAATTTCTTTCTTCAATAAAAACAAAACAAAAACATTTTGAACGATACCAGCTACTAAAATATAACCCACAGACCATTCCGGTTTATACAAACTGGCTATAAAACTAGTCGCATTCGTTTGAACATATTGCGGTAAAACACTAATTAAAAAATAAGTAGCTGCTATGTTCAAAACAATGCCGCCTATTTTAACAAATGCAAACTTTTTAGGTTTTTCTTGTAATCGCAATCTTGAAAAAGGAATGGTGGTAAGTGCATCTAATCCTACAACCCATGCCATTAATGTAATGTATTCGGGATGTGCAGTGATTTGCAAAAGTTGTGCGATAGGAGTGCTCCAGTAAATTAGTCCAATTAATACAACAGCAGTCACCATCAGCATAGATAAACTACTGGTGTGGTAAATCTGTTCTTCATTCTCTTTTGTACCAAATCTGAAATAAGCTGTTTCCATGCCATGCGTAACGATGACATTTAAAAAGGGGATGAAGGAATAAACAATCGACATTTCACCATAAGCTGATTCAGTAAACTTATAAGTAAGATAAGGTACCAGCAAATAACTGATAAACCTAGCTGCAATAGAGCTAAGTCCATACCAGGCGGTTTGACTTACTAATTTTTTAATACTACTCAAGGGCTTGAAATTACAGCTAAATTAGTGAAAATAGTTTTGTTTATCTTCATGGTGCAAAACAGTCATACATGAGAGCGGTAATTCAACGGGTTTCCCAAGCGAGCGTTACAGTGGAGGGCGCAATTATTGGCCAAATTCAACAGGGTTTAATGGTTTTGGTGGGTATTGTAAATGAGGATGATAGCGCTGATATCGAATGGCTCTCCAATAAAATAATTCATATGCGCATTTTTGATGATGAAAATGGGGTCATGAATAAAAGCCTACTTGATGTGGGAGGTGCAATTTTATTGGTAAGTCAATTTACTTTACATGCCGCTACGAAGAAAGGGAATCGGCCTTCGTATATTGCTGCCGCAAAGCCGGAAATTTCCATTCCATTATATGAGTCCATGATACAACAATTACAAAAGGATTTAGGGGTACCCATACAAACAGGTAAATTTGGCGCAGATATGAAAGTGGCACTCATTAATGACGGGCCAGTCACCATAATTATTGATTCAAAAAATAAAGAATAAACGCAACCAAGTTGGGTTAAATTAATATAAAAGCAAATTAAATTATGTCAAACACCATCACCATTCAACAAGCGCAGGAGCAAGTAGATCAATGGATAAAAACCATTGGGGTAAAGTATTTTAGTGAACTCACTAATCTGGGAATTTTAATGGAAGAAGTAGGGGAGATGTCAAGAATCCTGGTGCGCAAGTTTGGGGATCAGTCTTTTAAAAATAAGGAAGAAGATATGATGTTGGCAGATGAGATGGCAGATGTGCTGTTTGTGTTGATTTGCCTTGCCAATCAAACCGGGATCGATTTGGCCACCGCGTTCGAGAAAAATATACAAAAGAAAACACTAAGGGACGGTTCTCGCCATCAAAACAATGAAAAATTACATCGATAATATAATCTCGCAGTATATTTGCATCCTATGAGTAAGGTACAACCAGATAACACATTACAAGCGATTATTTCGCACGCCAAAGAATATGGTTTTGTTTTCCCAAGTAGTGAAATCTATGATGGGTTGAGTGCAGTATATGATTACGGCCCTTATGGCGCACAATTGAAAAAAAATATTCGTGATTATTGGTGGAATAGCATGACACAAATGCATGAAAATATTGTGGGTATTGATGCTGCTATTTTTATGCATCCTACCACCTGGAAGGCGAGTGGTCATGTGGATAGTTTTAGCGATCCTTTAATTGACAATAAGGAAAGTAAAAAAAGATACCGTGTTGATCATTTGATTGAAGGGCATGCAGATGCTTTAATTGCGAAAGGAAACACGGCTGCCGCCGAAAAGCTATTAGCCGATATGGATGGCTTATTGGCAAAGGAAGATTTCGAAGGGCTAAAAAAATTAATTGAAGAAAATAAAATTACTTGTAGTG
Organism: uncultured Bacteroidota bacterium; assembly: GCA_938008665.1. Taxonomy (GTDB): domain Bacteria; phylum Bacteroidota; class Bacteroidia; order Chitinophagales; family Chitinophagaceae; genus Sediminibacterium. The sequence goes on along the minus strand of CALLKA010000112.1, from coordinate 10,048 downwards.
TAAGTGGCACTAGTAATTGGACGGAGATAAGACAATTTAATTTAATGTTCTCTACGGAGATTGGTGCTGTTGCAGAAGAAGCAAGCACTATTTATTTAAGACCAGAAACGGCACAAGGAATTTTTGTTAACTTTTTAAATGTGCAAAAAACTGCAAGGATGAAAATTCCTTTTGGTATTGCACAAACTGGAAAGGCTTTCAGAAATGAAATTGTAGCCCGTCAGTTTATATTTAGAATGCGTGAGTTTGAGCAAATGGAAATGCAATTTTTCATTAAACCAGGAACACAAAAAGAATGGTATGAGCATTGGAAGAACGAACGTATGCAATGGCATTTAAGTTTGGGCATTGCGCCTGAAAAATATCGTTTTCATGACCATGTTAAATTAGCGCATTATGCTGATGCGGCTTTAGACATAGAATATGAATTCCCGTTTGGCTTCAAGGAAGTGGAAGGCATTCACTCACGTACCGATTTTGATTTAACGCGTCATCAGGAGTTTAGCAAAAAGAAGATGCAGTATTTTGATACGGAGATCAACCAACATTATGTGCCTTATGTGATTGAAACCTCGATTGGATTGGATAGAATGTTTTTATTATTGTTAGCGAATTCCTATGAGGAAGAAACGATTAATAAGGAAGATGGCACAACTGATTCAAGAGTGGTTTTACATTTGCCAGCTAGAGTAGCACCTAATAAATTAGCCATCCTACCTTTAACTAAGAAAGATGGATTGCCTGAATTAGCCAAAGAATTGATGGATGAATGTAAAAAATCATTCCATTGCTTTTATGAAGAAAAAGATGCAATTGGTAAAAGATATCGTCGTCAGGATGCCATTGGAACACCTTTCTGTGTAACCATTGATCATCAAACTAAGGAAGATGGCACTGTCACTATTCGTTACCGAGATAGCATGTTACAAGAGCGTATTGCAATGAATAAAGTAAAAGAATTAGTGTTAGCGCATATCAGCTAGACTGCTTAAATAAATATTTCGCTTTGCTTCGGAATTCAGAAATACAATTTTGAGCGAGCGTTTTTAGCGAGTCGAAAAATTCGTATTTTGAATGTAGAAGTATTTTGGTATTTATAAAATAAGGCCCCAAGCAAAAACTCGGGGCCTTATTTATGAGGTAAACGCGGGAGAATCAATTAACCGAAAGATTCAAAGTGCACTTGTTTTTTATCTAGCCCGAGCTCGGTCATATTCTTGCGAGCATCATCAATCATTGCTTTCCAACCGCATAACCAAACATGCGCTGTTTCTTTATTCTCTTTCAATAATTCTTGGTACACAGGATGTACATAACCTTTGTGTGATCCAACAGGAACTTCAGTTTCTCTTGAATAGCAAGGGTGAAAATGGAATCCAGGTTCTTTGCTTTCTAATTCTTTTAATTCGTCAATATATAAGCCGTCTTCAAACTTGCGGCAACCAAAAATTAAATGAATATTATTGTGCGGAATTTTGTGTTCGTGTATATAACGAATCATTGAACGGAAAGGAGCGATACCTGTTCCAGTACAAATAAAGTAAACATCGTTTTCAAAGTTCTTAGGCAAAGTGAAAACACCTTGCGGGCCTCTTAATGTAACTTTAGTACCTACTTTACCTTCGTTAAATAAATAGGTAGTTCCAAGACCACCCTCTAAATGCACAATAACTAACTCAAAAGTATTGGTACCATTGGGTTCTGAAGCAATAGAGTAACTTCTCCAACGCTTATTTTTTTGTTCATGTATAGGTAAATCAAGTGTTACAAATTGACCTGGTATAAAATCAAATTTTTCTAAACCTGGTATTTCAAAGTAAAACCTTTTCGTATTTGGGGTCTCATCAACAATTTTTGTGATTACACCTTCCACCCATTCTAGTGCCATATTATTATTTTTTAATTAATTAGTAATAAAAACTCGCTGAACATAAACCTTGTTGTTGGCGTATACTTTAATATAATAAACGCCAGTAACTAAGTTTTCAATATCAATTTTTTGAGGAGTTCTTTGATTAACCAGTTTGTTTTTATATGCTACACGGTTGCCCATCGAGTTTAAAACATCAAGTGAAATATCATTGGTTTGTAAGTTGCCAAATGAAATATAAAAGGCGTTTCCTTTGATTAAATTTTCTATATAATCAGTGGAAGTTATTCTTAAATTAATATCCTTCGCTGAACCTTCTACAATATTAGTGATGATATTGCCGCTATTGTCTCTTACTAAAACAAGTTTGTTTTCAGATAGTATTTGGCACCCATTGGTATTTGCCATTACTTTATAAATCGCATTTTTTGTTGGCTTATAAACTTGGTTAGTAGCGCCAGTCAAAAATTCATCATTCATGTACCATTGATAGGAAGTAGCTGCAGTGGCAGTTAAACTATCTCCTTGTAATTTAAAAGTTGGGGCACTTATTATACTTACTGGAACTGTGCTTGGCGGGCTGTCACAATCACTCGTACTAATTTGTGTATTATAAAAAAAGTAGAAAAAGTTTTGAAAATTTCCGGTGGCAGGAGTAACGCTATTTCCCGTATAGCTGAACACTTTATTTGGTCCAATCGGATATGGGTTTGTTGTAACATTATTGTTTCTGTATAAACTAGCAGTGCTATCGCAGGTGGCAACAATATAATAGTTACCTGCAACATTTAACTTAAAGTTAAGTTCATAAATTCTACCTGAATCACCTGCTACGTAATTGGAAGCACCTGCACTTGGACTTGGGGAACTTGCCGCAGCATTAACTGTAACAAATTGAGATAGTCCAGGATAGTAAGTGGTGTCGGTGGCCATGAACATCAATTCAAATTTAATTTTTCCCGCATTCGCAGTATATAATTTTACTGTATTAATAGTCATTGGCGTACCAGTAGTCACCTTCATGTAGTTGCCCTTGAAATTATTGTAACCTCCTGCACCCAATGTGGTATTGTGTGCTGGTCCAACAAATCCTTGGAACCCATGTGTTAAATATAAATTGCTTTTGGTTGATGTAGCAGTGATATTAGTTCCTGCTGCAATGGGTGTTTCTAAGTTTGCACTGTCATACCAAATATAACTTTTATTTGCTGATGGTGAGTTTACAGTAAGCTTTAAACTATTGTTACAATTGATTGCTGTACCTGTAGGTGCTATACTATTATCTGCAGTTGTTAAAGCTGTAATTAAAGTATTATTTTCTTTTAGTTGGTCAATCGTTGATGAAACGGTTGCAGTGAATGAATATTTAGTAGCTGCTTCTAATTTGATGGGTTTTTGGAAAGTATAATTCATCGACTCTCCCGCTTCCAAACGGCCATTAAAAGTTTCATTGATATTTAAAATGGTATTGGTGCCCTTTGTTACTGTTAAGCTAAGCGGGAAGTTTTTTTGTTGTGTTGTACCATTGTTGGTCACTTTTACGGTGACATATTGTACAGATCTTTTACAAGCTGCATTCTGCGGACTTATCAAATCTGACATTTGTAAATCGCTCGATGGGTTGATGATTCTTAAAGTATAATCCTGTGTTTCTCCGTTTGTATAAGTGCCACATGCCAATACATTCGCACTAATGCTTGTCTCCATTACCACAATTCTTAATTTTATTAAGCGACCAAATTGTAATGTATCGGGTAAACTGATGCTTGCAGTATAATTGCTATTAGTGATTCCTGTACTTGTATTCACTAATTCATTTGTTTCAAATGAGCCATTGCTATTATAGTCAATAAAGGTTTTTACAAAGCGTGTATTATTGGTTGCATCCGCACTTCCTAGTTTTAAAAATAAATTGAGCGAGCTATTGGGTTCGCCATTGATGAATAAATTAGTATTATCTACATAATCCTTATTGGTAGCTGGTACAAATTGAATGTTATTAAGGCTTACACTGTCAATTTTACTTCCGGCACTAGAACTTGCAGTGGATGCACAATAAGCTGTACCACCTGCGCCACTAATAACTAATGAATAAGGTTGTTGCCCTCTCTCTAAATTACGCTTATGTTTAACTTTAATCAAATAGCTTTTACCTACTAATGTGGTATCAATTTCTACTTTTTCAACGTTGTCTAAAACATTGTCACCTTTAAAAGCGGCACTGGCAGGAGTTTTCGGGTTTAGTTTCCATGAATTAGTGATTTTGGTGCCTTGACTTATAGTTAAGTCCAAGTCGTTTACCAATTGGGGTGTAGTGTCATTTAATGTACTTCTTACAGTCCCTTTAACATCGTTCCAAACAATACTTGCTTTTACTGGGTTTTTCCCAGAAGCAATAATCGTATAGGTAGTGGAGTCTGAATTATTTAAGGTATTTTCATACACTAAGTCAGGACTGGCATTACTATTTTTTGTAGTTAATGCATTCTTCAAAACGGTGGCGGCATCAAACATATTAAGTAACCCCCATCCAAATTTGTAATCTGGTCCAGGGTTGGGTCCTGCTTCATTTGCTGTATGTATCGCTAAAGCTTTCACTGTGGTTGATCGCAAAAACTTTTTGGGACTTAATTGTTGGCTTAGTTCTTGTAATAATAATAAGGAGCCGGCAGCATTCGGTGTAGCCATCGATGTTCCGTTCTTATAACCGTAACTTGAATCATTTTTTGGATCATCAGTTACAATTGTTGAAAATACAGCTACACCATCCGCTACAATATCGGGTTTAATTCTACCATCATCTGTAGGCCCCCAACTACTGAACGAGGACATGACTACATCTTCTTTTTTGGTATACGGACTGGATAAGCCATAAACGGCACCTACCACCAACAAATTCTTTGCATTAATATCTGCAGATAAAGTTTCATAAGCATCATTACTGCTTAAGCTATCAGGCCTTCCGCCTGCATTATACATTTTACCATTGGCATCTCTTCTCCAATAGGGATCACCCACTTTTGGGCCAGTACTTCCATGATTATTTCCTGCAGCTTTCGCAATTAAATAAAAAGGTGCATTGTACATAATTGAATCGTGTAACTGGGCTTCATAATTGTAAAGTCCAAATTTAAAATCTTCCTTTTCATCGAACTTACCATTGAATTCCCAACGATCAGAAGAATCACTATTTTGATCCCACCCACTAACTATTCCGTAAGAGTGATTGGAAATAAGCATTCCATTGGCTGCGGCTGCAGACATTTCACTATTGTCATTATTCCAGTCATAGGAATAAGCCCCTTTTAAATTATAGGACATTCCTTTTGCTAATGGGTTCAATCCCTTACTCATAACAGTGCCAATTACATGCGTGCCATGATCATATGCTTTAGTAGCGTTGTCTTTTTGAACAATTCTATTTCTAAGTTCAATATGTGTAGTAAGCACTGCACCTTGATCCCAAACGCCAAATGTATTGGTTAAGCTATCGCTTTCGCCAGTTAAATTAAAACCGTTAGCTGCGGTTGGCCAAAGTTTATTCGTATTGACTGTGATTGCAGGAATAGGATCAGCAAAACTTGTATAATAAATGGGGAGGCCAGCTGCATCAATTCCAATTAAGGAACGACGACTATTGCCTGCTTGATAAAATAAGGGCCACCTTTTTTCCTTGGCTTTGATTAATGCATCTGAATAGGAAGCTCGGGATTCAATATCCAAAGATTTTGCTGTATTTAATAATATTAATTTTCTTGTTTGAACCTGTGCATTTATTTGTTGAAAAAAAATAAATGAAACCAATAAACAAATTTGCCATTTTTTCATGCGCATGTATTTATAAAACCTTTTAATAGGAGTATTCGAAATTACAATTTATTATCTGTTTTTTAGCAATTTACACAAATTATAAGTCCTTTATCATGGCTGCTTTTAGCTAATAGTTGTTTGTAATTGTGTTTGATTTTTTTTGTAACTTTAAACAAATGCAAATGCAATGAAAAGGGTTTATACAACTATTTTAGGTTTAATGTTATCTGCTTTATTATTGCTGGGATGTTTTACAATTAATAAACAAACTAAAGGAATAGTAGAACAAGGCATTCAAGGTCAAGTTTTTGAACAAAAAGGCAATTTCATGCCGCAAAAAGGTAAGTCATTTTCTAAAGGTGTTGGATTTGCAACCCAGCTTTATGTTTTCGAACCCACTCATATTCAATCAGCTAGTCAAATTAGCGGTAGTTTATTTAACCTCCCAACCACTAAATTAATTGGGACTTTCGCGACTGATAGTATAGGGCGTTTTAAGTGTCAATTAAATCCAGGCAGGTATAGCATTTTTATTGGGTATCAAAATGGGTATTATGCGACTGGCTTCAACCAGCTAAATGAATTAGGTATTGTGCAAGTTTTAGCGGGAACGTTTGCGCCTATGGAAGTAATTATAAGTGCCAAAGCAAGTTATTAGCATTGAAATAGTATCTTTGTACGGTGATGTATGAATGAGCAATCCTTGTTTGAACGGTTTAATATTTCCCCCCTCCTTAATTCTTTGGCGGACAGGATAGCTATGTCCGAGACACAAAAAATTCCATTTCAAATTTTCCTGCAACAGTTGAATGGTTCTGCACCCGCTTTTGTTTTACAAGCCATTTTTACGCATGAAAAAACGAATCAGTGGAATCATATTGTTGTATTGAATGATGCAGAAGAAGCAGCCTATTTTTTTAATTCTATTGAAAGTGTGACAGAGGCAATGGATTTATTTTATTTCCCCTCCTCTTTTAAAACACCCCATAATTTTAATTTATTAAATCCTTCGCATGTAATGCTGCGAACCGAAGCATTGACTAAAATTTCAATGGGTGGGAATAAAAAAATTATTGTGACTTATCCTGAAGCGCTTTTTGAAAAAGTGATACTCCCAAAAACACTACAAAATAATATCATACAAATTAAAACCAATGATAGTATTGATTTGAACGCAATGATGCAGCAATTTATTGATTATGGTTTTGAGCGCACCGATTTTGTTTATGAGCCAGGTCAATTTGCATTAAGAGGCGGCATTTTTGATATTTATTCATTTGGTAATGAAAAGCCTTATCGTATTGAGTTGTTTGGGGAAGAGGTGGATAGCATTCGCTTGTTTGATCCTGCAACACAATTGAGTGAACGTAAATTATTACAAGTAAATATTATTCCTAATGTAACAACACAATTTGAGGATACCGAAAAAATTCCACTGATTGATTTCATGAATAATAATACGATTCTTTGGATCAAGGATTGGAATGTAATTAAGCAGCGTGGCATAGATCAATGGGAATCCTTGAATGACTTTTTAACCCATACGGCCAATAATAAACCCATTGAATTGGGGGATGCGCATATCAAACATACCCAATTAGATGATTTTGATACTGTGGAGAATGCAGAGGCTTCATTACTAAATAGCACCATCATAGAATGGGGCTTTCAGGCAAATATTTCAAAGGAGGTTATTTCATTTAACACCCAAGTGCAGCCTAGCTTTAATCGACAATTTCAATTGTTGATAGCAAACTTACAGGAGCTTGAAAAAAAAGGGTATGCCTTATTTATTTTTGCAGAGCAAGCCAAGCAGTTGGAGCGTTTGCATGCTATTTTTACAGATTTAAAAACAGAAATTCAATTTACACCTGTTGTAAAAAATATTCACGAAGGATTTATTGATCATGATCATAAAATTGTTTGTTATACGGATCATCAAATATTTCAACGCTATCATAAATACAAAGTAAAGCAGGCCTATAGTAAAAGTAAGGCTATTACGCTCAGAACATTACGTGATATGCAGCCAGGCGATTATGTTACGCATATTGATCATGGCGTGGGTGTTTATAGTGGGCTGCAAAAAATTGATGTGAATGGTTTAATGCAGGAAGCGGTGAGAATTATATATAAGGACAGTGATATATTATATGTGAATATTAATTCACTACATAAAATTTCAAAATACACTGGGAAGGAAGGGGCGCCTCCAAAAATAAATAAATTAGGTTCCGATGCTTGGGTAAAGTTAAAAGACAAAACAAAAGCAAAGGTGAAGGAAATTGCATTTGATTTAATTAAATTATATGCACAACGTAAGGCGCAAGCTGGCTTTGCTTTTACGCCGGATAATTACATGCAATATGAATTGGAAGCTTCGTTTATTTATGAAGAAACTTTGGATCAAGCAAAGGCAATAGCCGATGTAAAAAAGGATATGGAAACACCTTCGCCCATGGATAGGTTGGTTTGTGGTGATGTGGGATTTGGTAAAACAGAAGTGGCAGTCAGGGCAGCATTTAAAGCGGCCATTGATGGGAAGCAGGTAGCACTTTTAGTACCCACCACCATATTAGCATTTCAACATTATAAAACTTTTGTGGATCGATTAAAGGATTTTCCTATCACTATTGATTATTTAAACAGGTTTAAATCGGCTGCACAAAAAAAGGAAACCATTGAAAAAGTAAAACAAGGGAAGGTGGATATTTTGGTGGGTACGCATGGTATTTTAGGGAAGGATGTGGTATTTAAGGATTTGGGTTTAATGATTATTGATGAAGAACAAAAGTTTGGAGTAGGGCATAAAGAAAAATTAAAAACATTAAGAGCCACCGTTGATTGTTTAACATTAACTGCAACGCCTATTCCAAGAACTTTACATTTTAGTTTAATGGGCGCGCGTGATTTAAGTATTATTAATACACCGCCAGCCAACAGGCAACCCATTCATACGGAAGTGCAAGTGTTTAATGAAGATACGATTCGCGAAGTCATTTATTACGAAGCAGAACGTGGAGGGCAAGTGTTTTTTATTCATAATCGCGTACAAGGCTTAGCTGAAATGTGTGCAATAATTCAGCGTTTATGTCCTGATTTAAGTATTGGATTCGCACATGGTCAGCTAGAAGGGCATCAATTGGAAGAAAAAATATTGGATTTTATCGAGAAAAGATATGATGTGTTGGTGTGTACTAATATTGTGGAAAGTGGCGTGGATATTGCCAATGTGAATACCATCATCATTAACAATGCACATCAATTTGGCTTAAGTGATTTGCACCAATTAAGGGGAAGGGTAGGGCGAAGCAATAAAAAAGCATTTTGCTATTTATTAGCCCCACCAATTAGCACTTTACCTGATGACTCCCGAAAAAGATTACAAACCTTAGAACAGTTTAGTGAACTAGGTAGTGGATTTCAAATTGCGATGCGCGATTTAGATATTCGAGGTGCTGGTAATTTATTAGGTGGGGAGCAAAGTGGTTTTATGGTGGAGATTGGATTTGAAATGTACCAGAAAATTTTAGCAGAAGCTGTAAGAGAATTGAAAAGATCAGATTTTAAAGAATTGTTCCAGGAAGAAATTAGTAAGCAGGATGATTATGTGCAAGACTGCACGATTGACACTGACTTGGAAATTATGATTCCAGATATTTATGTGGAAAGTATAGGTGAGCGACTCTCATTATATACAAGATTGGATCAATCTGAAAATGATGAAGAATTAGATTTACTTCATGGGGAAATGATTGATCGATTTGGTCCGATGCCTAAGTCGGTCGAAGATTTATTTACGACAGTAAAGTGCCGTAAAATAGCCATCGCATTGGGTTTTGAAAAAATGACTTTGAAAGAAGAAACAGTAAGGTGCTTTTTTATAAATCGTCCGGATGCGCCTTATTTTGAAAGTGATACATTCAAACAATTATTATTGTTTGCGCAAACATCGATGAATACTGCCCATTTTAAACAAGCTGGTAAAAATTTCATTTTAATTATTAAGGACATCAAAGGGATGAGTGAATGTTATCGACTTTTGAATAAAATTCATACTGGCGTATTGGGCGTTAAATAAGGGAACTCGTTAAATGGATAAAATAGTAAAAGCCGCACTCGATGAATCGAGTGCGGCTTTTAAATATGATTGGAATTGTGTAAAAAAGAACTAGTTAATCTAGAATCCTTTTGTAGCCACTCCGTCAGCAATAGCTTTAAGCGCGTTTGTTTCGCTCATGATAGCTGCCATTTTATTTCCTTTACCATCATTGCCACCTGCCATATAACCGCCTTTTGCAGTTTTAGTGATGACAGCATCATGCATTGGTACATTTTTTTCTTTTGTTTTTAAGCAATACGCTTTAA
>CALLKA010000111.1 GCA_938008665.1 uncultured Bacteroidota bacterium | reverse complement strand
TCAACTTTGAAAAACAAGCGGCTCGGATGGGTGCTGATATTCGCTATGGTCTAGCAACTAAAGTTGATTTTAGTGGGGAGGTTAAAAAAGTATGGATTGATGATGAAAAGATCATTGAAGCGGATGCCGTAATTATTTCAACAGGCGCTAGTGCTAAATGGTTAGGTATACCAAGTGAAGAAAAATTTAATGGATTCGGAGTGAGTGCATGTGCTGTTTGTGATGGCTTCTTTTTTAAAGGAAAAGAAGTAGCGATTGTAGGCGCTGGTGATACTGCTGCTGAAGAAGCACATTATTTATCAAAAATGTGTACTACAGTTCATATGATTGTTCGTAAAGATCAAATGCGCGCAAGTAAAGTAATGCAAGATCGCGTATTAAATACACCGAATATTAAAGTGTATTTCAATAGCGAAACGGATGAAATTTTAGGAGATAAAACTGTAAATGCGGTTAGAATAAAAAATACCAAAACCAACACTTTACAAGAAATTCCAGTAAGTGCTTTTTTCGTTGCCATTGGACACCAACCAAATAGCGGTATATTTTCTGAGTTTATTAAAACGGATGAAACTGGTTATATTTTAACAGAACCAGGCACGACTAAAACAAATGTTCCAGGTGTATTTGCTTCAGGCGATGTGCAAGATAAAAACTATCGTCAAGCAGTTACTGCTGCTGGAAGTGGATGTATGGCTGCTTTAGATGCAGAAAGGTATTTAACTGCAAAAGGACACTAAATAAAATTCATGTCAACAAATCAAACCATGCGTATTAGTCTGAACAAATTATTATTTGTGGGCTATCATGGTTTATACCCTGAAGAAAAAAAATTAGGTAATAATTATTCTGTTGAAATTGATATTGACTTTATACCCAGGCAAGGAGTCATTGATCAATTGGATCAAACCATTGATTATGTGCATGTATATGCAATTGTAAAAAAATGGATGGAAATCCCAACACCTTTATTAGAAACTTTGGTAGGAAAAATAGCAGATGATATTTTGTCATCGCAAACCTTAGCTAATAAAGTATTTGTAAAAATCACCAAGCTTCATTTGCCTATTTCATCCTTTGAAGGAAATGTGTCCGTTAAAATTGAAAAATCTAGGAGTTAAATTTTCTTGTCTCCGTTATTTACATACTAACATAATACTACTGAAAATAGTACTATATTTTCTTATCCTTCCAGCGATTTGATTTAATATATAGATAAGAAGGTATTAATAAGGTTACCCAATATATAAATTCACACATCCATCCAATGGTTATTGGAAATTGGTAATATTCGATGGTTAAATAAGCATAAATCAAATAAATAATAATTGCTACAAATTCAATGGCTAAATTAATTTTTGATTGACCTGTACCTGTAACACTATTTAACCAAATTGTGGCAATAGACATGATTAACAAGGCAATGGAAACTACCCTTAACACAGGTATGCCTTCCTGCATAAATCCTTCTCCCTGCCCATAGATGGATAAAAATTGATGCGCAAATACATTTAATAGTATACAAACGCCTAAAGCAAAGCCAAAACTCCATTTAACAATTTTATTGATTAATGGAATTACTTTATCCTGCATATTTTGACCAATAATATTACTCACCATAGTATTGGTTGTGGCTGCAAATGCCCATGTAAAGCTGCCAAAGAATCCAAAAATATTCCGCATTGAATTAGAAACTGCTAAAGATTGTTCTCCTCTGTGTTCAATCAAAATATAAAAAATTTCCCAACTAATAATACTGATCATGTATTGCATCATAATGGGGGAGGATTGTACTAAAATGAGTTTGATATAATCCCACTTAATTTCAAAGTTTTTGAATAATTTAAACCTTTCTCCAATTTTTTGATAATGTATCACCAAGTAAATAACGAACAAGCCCATCACTTCTGAAATAATGGAAGCATATGCTGCTCCATTTAAGCCCAATGCGGAAAATCCAAAATGACCAAAAATTAAGCTATAATCAAAAAATATATTAAACGCTGCTTCTGTAGCCGTGCCAATAATCAAAAAATTACTTTGATTCGTCCCTACTAATAATGCATTCCGCA
>CALLKA010000110.1 GCA_938008665.1 uncultured Bacteroidota bacterium | reverse complement strand
GGGAACGGGGCGCAAGGCCAGCGCCGCCGCGGCCGCGGCGCGCGCGGCGAGGCCTCGGAGTCGATCCGACGGCTGGCGGACGGGCCGCCGGCCGTCTCTCGGCGCGTTCACTGACGCGCCGGAACGATCTCGACGCGGCGGTTGCGGGCACGGCCTTCCTCGGTGGTGTTGTCGGCCAGCGGATCGGCTTCCGACATGCCGGTCGGGGTCAACATGCGATAGGGTTTCCAGCCACAGGCTTGCTGCAAATGGTTCACGACCTTGGCCGCACGCTTCTCGCTCAGTGCCTGATTATAATCATAATCGCCCACCGAATCCGTATAGCCGACAACGAGCATCAGCGCGTTTTCGGTCGCATTCGCCTGCGACGCAGCAGCACACAGATCGGCCTGCGCGGCAGGAGTCAGGTTCCATTTGCCCGTGTCGAAATAGACGTTGGTCGTGCCCTTCACATTATATTGGTCAATGTCGGCCACGCGGCTGCGCAAGGCTTCGGTTACGGTCAGTTCGGTTGCTGTTAGTGGCGGTACTGGAATCAGTGTAAGCGGATCACCCATTACATCAAGCGGTACTATAACTGTTACAAACTCTGCTCCCGATCAAGTTGTAAGTCTTACTGGTGCGGGAACGACATCCATAAGCGGAACATATCCAAGTTTCACGATAACGAGTAATGACCAATATGTTGGTACTGTTACATCGGTTGGACTTACTTCAACAACAAGTGGTCTTACTATCGGCAGTAGTCCAATAACTACAAGTGGTAATATCACTTTGGATATAGCAACTGCAAGTGGTAGTGCAAATGGACTATTAAGCAGTACCGATTGGACTACTTTTAATAACAAGCAAAACGCATTAACAAACCCCATAACAGGCACAGGCACAAGTGGTCAAGTGGCTTATTGGAGTGGAACGAATACTCAGACTGGGAGTAATAACTTGTTTTGGGATGCAACTAATAATAGGTTGGGGATTGGAACAAATGCTCCTACATATAAATTAGATATATCTGGTATTTCTAATGGTGCAATAGGTGCAAAAATATCAGCAACTACTGGTTTATTAAATATTTATCCTTATGCTAGTTCAAGTTATGGTGTTATATTAGAATCAAGAAATATTACTAATACAGCATATAATCCGTTATCATTAAGCGGAAGTATTTTTTATATTACAGATGGTAATGTTTTAATAAATACTTTTACTAATAGCGGTCAGAGGTTGCAGGTTCAGGGTGATGCGTTTATAAAGGGGAGTGGGAATACGAGTGGAACTACTGCTTTGACGGTGCAGAATAGTAATGGTACAGGATTATTTAGTGTTAGAAATGATGGCTTAGTATTATTAAATGATATACTTTCACTAAGTACAACTATTACCGTTTATGGATTAAATGGTGCTGTTACAGGTATAAATTTAAGAGGTAGTTCATCAAATACTTTTACTTCTGGAACAAGATTAAACGTAAGAGTTACAGATACTTTTTCTCCTACAAGCGGTACAGGTATAAATAATTTGTTATATATTGATCCTACCATCAACCAAACAGGAGGTGCAAACGGCATCACTCGTGGTCTTTATATCCAACCAACATTAACTGCTGCTGCTGATTGGAGGTCAATAGAGTGGAGTAACAATAGCGGATGGGGACTATATGGTGCTGGGACTGCGAATAACTATATTGCTGGTGATACATATATAGGCACTACAACAACAAGTGCTACTAAACTCACTATAAGTGGTTCTGAAACTGCTGCATCTGCTCTTGCAAGAGGTGTCAACGTATCTACAACCCTTGTAGCTGCTGCGAATAACGATGTGCTTGTAGGACTTGATGTGAATCCGACATTTACGAATGGGGCGTTTACGGGGATAACAAATTTTGTGGCAAGATTTCAAGGCACTACAATTACAACAGGTCAAATCTATATTGGTACAGGACCAAATGGTGGTATGGTAATAAATGGGGGTTCAAGTGCAACAGGAAAAACAATACAAAGCTATGGAGGACATCCATTAATAATAAATTCAATTGGGAATAATGTTTTAATAGGCACTACGACAGACGCAGGCTACCGATTAGATGTCAACGGAACAGCGAGGGTGCAGAATAATACTACAATTACGATGTCTAAAAATAATACGACAGGCGTTTTAGAGGTTATTAATACTATTTCAACAAATCCAAATAGTAATAATATTAATGTTTTTGCACCAAATATGCCTAATGCAAGTTCAATGGGAATAATTTATGGTGGTAAAGCAAATTCTACAAGGAATGGATTTGGTATAAACTGGAATCATGTTTCAGATGCTTCTACATCTAATTATACATCGTTTAACTTTTTTGGAGTAGACAGTATTATTAGGTTATATGGAACAGGTAATACAACAATTGGTGGTTATACTTCGGATGATGGATTTAAATTAGATATTAATGGAACAACAAGAGTACAATCTAAATTATCACTATCTGCTGGAACAACAAGCAATGCACAAATAAACCTTGCATCGTCAACTGCTCCTACATCACCTAACAATGGCGATATATGGTTTGATGGAACAGACATTAAAATGAGAATAGGTGGAGTAACAAAAACATTTACTTTAGTATAATATAAAATAAAATAAAAAATGGCAAAAAAAATTCAACCAGTTAATATCTGGATCAACGGAGAAAGCAAAGAAGCTAAATATTTCTCAGTAACTTGCATCAACGACAACTACGAAAACTCTGCTACGAACTATTGGCAGATGTTTGACGCAGTAATTGATGAAGAAGGTGTTGAGAAAATGGGTATGCAACTTAGTGCTGGAAATCTTACAATTGATGGACAAGACTACATCAATTGGGGCGATCAACCAGCGATGTCAATAAACGAATGGATTTATAATTGGAGTGCATCTAAACTTAATTTAGTTATCATCTAATGAGAAGATACGGACTTGTAGATATTCCTGACCAAGCATCGGATATTGATGCAGTGCCTATAACAAGGACACTGACAATAAATGGTACAACTTATGACCTTAGTGCAAATAGGACTTGGGCATCATCAAGTGCAAATATTTACAACTCAGATGGAACACTTACAGGTAATAGAACACTAACATTATCATCATATAGCCTGACATTTGCTGGAACGACATCAACGAGGTTTTTCTCAAATGGCAATATTGCTATCGGAACAACAACAGACAATGGTAATAAATTAAATGTTCTTGGACAAGCCAACTTTGGTGATATATCATCACTAACAGGTGTTATTGCTTATAGTAGTGCAGTATCAACAAGACTTGCAGTTTTTAATGGTCCAATAAGACATTCAAATGCAGCCGATGTTGACTTATATATTGATACAGGCGGTACAGGCTTATCTGGTGGTCAGCCAGTAAAGATATATACACAACCATTTAGTGGTGTGGCAACACAATTCCCACTATGTATTCAAGGCGGTGGCTTAGAAACAATTTTTGGACAAGATACCATTACAACAAATGCTTCATCTCTTGTTACAATGGTGTCAACGACAAAAGGATTTTTGCCACCAAGAATGACATCAGCACAGAGGACTGCAATTTCATCACCTGCAACTGGTCTTATAGTGTATCAAACTGATGGAACGGTTGGTCTTTATCTTCGTAATTCTTCTGCATGGGTACTTCTTGGTACTGGTACAGGAAGCGGATCAGTAACATCGGTATCAGTAGTAAGTGCAAATGGGCTTGCTGGAACGGTAGCCAATCCATCAACAACACCTGCAATAACATTATCAACTACCATTACAGGGATGCTTAAAGGTAATGGTACTGCAATAAGTGCTGCAACGGCAGGTACAGACTACCAAGCACCGATAACACTTACAACAACTGGTACAACTGGTGCAGCTACATTTACATCAAATACATTAAACATTCCGCAATATCAAGGTAAATTAACTTTAACCACAACTGGAACAAGTGGAGCATCGACATTAGTCGGTAATACATTAAATATCCCTAACTATACTGCTACTCTACCTTTATCACAAGGTTTTTACACACCTACTGTATCATCAACATTAAATTGTAGTAATTTTACTGCATATCAATTGCAATATATAAAGGTTGGTGATATTGTCCATGTTGCTGGTAAGATAAGGTTTGGTCCTTCAACTACAACAAATACATTTACATTTAAAATTGACATTCCAATAAGTGCTAATTTGACAACGGACTATTATTGTGGTGGAACTTGTGTAAGGGAATTAGCAACAAGTGGTGGTAATGTTAGTGCTGGTTCAATACAAGGTGGTGGTAATAATTTAGTACAATTCTTTTTTGCTACTTGTGATAGCACAGCAATAACAGATTGGTTTTTTACTTATACATATTCAATATATTCAGTATAACTTTTATTAATAACTAAAAACAAAAACTATGGATTTGAAAGATTTAAAAGCAAGCGCTTATGATTTGATAGCCCAGCTAGAGTATCTGCAAGCCAAGCTAAAGGAAACAAACGATCAGATAGCTGAAAAAATGAAAGAAGCTAATGATGACAGCCAAGCTGCTGCTTAAGCTGCCACCATCCGTAACAGGCGAACTTGATGATGTAATTAAAAAGTACAACATCAATTCGCCTTTACGACTTTCTCACTTTCTCTCACAAGCCGCACACGAATCAAATAATTTTAATGCCATTCGTGAGAACCTTAACTATTCGGCTGAAGGGTTACTAAAGATATTCCCTAAATATTTTTCAAAAGATACGGCAATGGCTTGTGCAAGAAAGCCTGAGTTAATAGCCAATATTGTCTATTCTAATCGCATGGGTAATGGTGATAGGCAGTCAGGTGATGGGTATAAGTTTCGTGGAAGGGGATTTATTCAACTTACTGGTAAAGTAAATTATCAGTCTTTTGGTAAATATATTGAAGAAAACCTTATTGAAAATCCCGATTTAGTAGCTACAAAATATCCTTTATCAAGTGCTGCATGGTATTTTGAAAAGAAAGGTATTTGGAAGATATGCGATGAAGGTGATAGTATTGAAACGATAAGAAAAGTTACAAAAATGGTTAATGGTGGGTATAACGGACTACAAGACAGAATAAATAAATTTGAAGTATTTAATATCCTACTAAAATGAAAAACATCATAATTATTATTGGACTATTTTCTATTGCATCTTGCACAACATTAAAGAAGGCGGAAAGCTATTTTGATAAGCACCCTGAGAAGGCAAACTATGTTGCTAAGAAGTATATCAATGAGTTTGAACTACCAGGAGCCAAAATATGTCTTGATGCCTTTCCACAAAGAAATATAATTGACACAATCTCAATTGTCAAAGATTCATTGATAATTCAGCAAATGACAGATACGTTGTATCAATGGTTTACAGATGTCAAGTTTGTAGATAAAGAAAAGATTAAAAAGGTATTAGTGCCATGCCGCGATAGTATCAAGATAGTAACAAAAACTATCTACGATCCTAAATATGAGATACTATACAAAGACTTACAAAGTAATTACAATAATGTGTCAGATGCACATAGTAAGCTAAAAAAAGTGTTATTTTGGACATGGTTTTGGATAATTTTGTTAGCTGCATCATTTGTTTTAATTAAAAGAAATAAATGACAAAACGAAAAAGGCTGTTTTTCGATATTGAGGTTTCAGGAAATATAGCAATGGTTTGGCAAACTGGTTATAAAATATCTGTTAGTCCAGAATCAATAATCAAAGAAAGAGCCATCATTTGCATTTGTTGGAAATGGGAAGATTCAAAAGAGGTTTTTGAAGCACATTGGGATTCTAAACAAAATGACAAGGCATTACTTCAAAAGTTTATAAAGGTAGCTAATGAAGCGGATGAAATGGTTGGTCATAATGGCGATAGGTTTGATCTTGCATGGATTCGCACAAGATGCCTGTTTCATAAGATAGATATATTCCCAAAATACACTACTATTGATACATTAAAGGTAGCAAGACAAGCATTTAGGTTCAATTCAAATAAACTTAATTATATAGCGGATTTTTTGGGCATAGGTCAAAAGATTAAGACTGAGTTTGGATTATGGAAGGATATTGTGCTGCATAAGGACAAAGCTGCAATGGATAAGATGATTAAGTATTGCAAGAAAGATGTACTTTTACTTGAACAGGTTTTTAAAGCATTAAATAGCCATATTTTACCTAAAACGCACTATGGTGTAAAATTCGGTGGTGATAGGGGAACTTGCCCTGAATGTGGCTCAGATGAATTAGTAGTAAGTATGAGAAGGGTTATGGCATCTGGGATAAAAAAGATTGCTTATAAATGCAATACTTGTCATAAGTTTCATACCAAGACAGATAAATGAAAAGAATAAAAGTAAAATATCAGAAACTTGGTAAGCATAAGGCTTGGGGCATGGCTAATTTTGAAGATGATACCATCATGGTTGATAGTAGTCTTAAGGGTAAAAAAAAGATGGAAATTATCTTACATGAGTGTTTGCACTGCCTTTTTAAAGATATGGAAGAAGAAGAAATTATTAAAAAATCAGTTATTTTAACGCATACCTTATGGCATGAGAACTTTAGAAGCATAGAGCCTGAACAAAAGATTCCATTACAAGAACTGAAGAAGCCAGCATGCGCATAGATAAATCCTAATCTTCTTTCGAAAATAATCTACGCAGAATTGAACGGGCTTCACCGACTGTTACTACCGACCCAGTCACAACGATTCCAACGCTGTCATCGCTGAGTGGCCGCTTGGCATCATCGATTGCTCGTTTAAGGGCACCTTCTAGGTTTTCTTGACTAAACACTCTATCTGCTCCAAATATCTTTCTGGCTAACTCTTCTAAGTCTTTCACTGGCATTGCACGGTTTGAAGAACTCGAAGTAACGATTATTGAGTTAAGAACGGGTTCGAGAGATTCAAGAATTCCTTGTGCATCTTTATCTCCAAAAATGCCAACAACCCCAATGGTGTCATCAAAAGTAAATTCAGAAACTGAAATTATTGGCTCATCAAAGTACACTAATTT
>CALLKA010000109.1 GCA_938008665.1 uncultured Bacteroidota bacterium | reverse complement strand
GCAGCATTAAAATATTTAGGGGATAGTGTTGCTGCTGCACAAATTATTAGCACCGATTCTGGATTACATGTGTATCCTACTGGCGATCCAACTTTTTTACAACCCGAATACGCTACACATCCACTGCTCAATGTTTTAAAAAATGGAAAGCAAATTTATTTGCACAGTCCAAATTTTACAGCAAAGCCTTTTGGGCAGGGCTGGTCTTGGGATGACTATGATGCTTCTTATATGCCTTCACGTTCTGCATTTCCTATGTATGGCAATGTGGTACGTGTAGCAAAAACCGGAGCGCAATTACAGGTGACGCCTTCGTTTTTTAAAGATTCTATAAAAGGCGTAAACGCTACTATTAACAAGGGTTTTGGCGTATCTAGACAAATGGCGAGCAACCAGTTTTTGGTGCAGCCAACAGCTGCTAGTAATACACTCGAAGAAATTCCATACCGTACATCCAATTGGACAACGGCTCCTTTAATACTCGAAGCTTCACTATTATCTGAAGCACTTGGTGGTACAAAAGTTATTGCGTTAGATGCAGCGGGTGAAACAAATGCGCTGGCTACAGCAACTAAAGTGTATTCACGTCCTTTAGATTCTTTATTAAAACCACTCATGCACCGCAGCGATAATTTTTATGCAGAGCAGGCGCTATTGATGGTAGGTAAAGGACTACATCAAAGCTTTGATGATAAAAAAACAATCGCTTATTTACTGGCCAACGATTTATCAGATCTAGCACAAAAGCCTACTTGGGTGGATGGAAGTGGATTAAGTAGGTATAATTTAAATACACCTGAGAATTATGTTGCCATATTGAAAAAGATGCAGGATGAATTTGGACAAAAGCGGGTAACACATATATTTGAAACTGGCGGAGAAGGGACATTGTCTGCGTATTACAAAAACTTTCCAGGCGAGATACATGCTAAAACTGGTAGCTTAGGTGGTCAAATTGCTCTAAGTGGATTTATATACACGCATAAAAACCAAAAATTATATTTTTCAATTTTGGTGTCTAACCATATGAGTCCAACCAGTGCAGGTGTAAGAAAAGCAGTGGAGGCTTATTTGATATCGGTAGCGAATAAAAATTAAAGCTGCTTATCTAGAAAACAATCCATCTAAGTAGGATTCCTTAAATTCAATATAGGTAGGTGCACCAGATGCGGTTACGTTGGGTATATCACACTCACTTAGTGATTGTATTATGGTATGCATTTCCTTTTGAGATAAACTTTGCCCAGCTTTGATGGCCATTTGTCTTGACATGCAACGAATTAATTTTTCTCTTTTACTGTATTTCACCTCGCCAGTAAAATGTTTAAACTGTTCTAATAATAATTCAATGGCATTTTTTTCGTTGCCCGATAATACATCAGCAGGTATCCCTTGAATAATAAAACTGTTGCTTCCAAAAGATTCTATTTCATATCCAATAATGGATAAGTCTTCCAACATTTCATCTAATAATATGGCATCACTTGGGCTCAATTCCAACACCACTGGGAATAAACTTTTTTGAGTTGCATGGGGATGTGAACTTGCTCTTTGGTATTTTTCATACAATACACGCTCATGTGCCAGTTGTTGATGTAATATGATACAGCCACTTTGGGTAGGAGCGATAATATAGGTATTGTGTAATTGCAACAATAGTGCATCTTCATGTACGCTTAAACTTTCGGTTTCTTTGTACAACCCCATGGAGGAAGGTTTAACAATATAGGACTCTGTTGAAGAAGTAGTTTCTGAAATTTCACTGGTCTCATTTGAAGCACTCGGAATATTTGTAAAAAAACTTTTCCAATCCGTATCATTAGCACTACTAGATTTAGGTATAAAATGCGCTTGATTTTTTTGTGTAAATCCTGCGTACAATGAATTGCTTGTAGCGGATTGAACTTTATCAGTCGTGAAGGGTTTTTGAATCGCGTCTAATTGTTGAATATTCGCATCTAGTGAAAAGTCAAGGGAAGGGGCTACGCTAAATTGTGCCAATGCATGTTTGACTGCAGCTTGCACAAAGGCATATATTATTTTATCGTCCTCGAATTTAATTTCTTGTTTGGTGGGATGTACATTAATGTCAATTTGTGAAGGGTCCACATCAATGTATAATATATAGCTGGGGTAACTATCCTTGGGAAGTAATCCTTCAAATGCATTGGCCACAGCATGATGTAAATAGGCGCTTTTAATAAAACGACGATTCACAAAAAAGTATTGGTCGCTTCTTGTTTTACGTGCTGTTTCGGGTTTGCCCACAAAACCGGATACGGTTAAGTAATCCGTTTGTTCACCAACGGTTACTAGTTTTGTTTGATAATTATTTCCCAGCACTTGAATGGCTCTTTGTTTAAAGCTGCCGCCCTCCCAATGATACACATCCTGTCCGTTACTTGTTAAACTAAAAAATATTTCAGGAAAGGAAAGTGCGACTCTTGTATACTCTTCAATGATATGTTTTAATTCTGCCCCATTGCTCTTTAAAAAATTGCGACGTGCAGGCACATTGAAAAATAAATTTTTCATCGAGATGCTGGTACCGGTGTCATGTGCAATTGAGCTACACTCCGTTACTTTGCTATTTTCAATTTCTACCAAGGTACCCAATTCATCATCGGATCTTTTGGTTTTTAAACTTACCTGCGCAACGGCTGCAATAGAGGCGAGGGCTTCCCCGCGAAACCCCATGGTCCTTATTTGAAACAAATCCTCAATGGTACTTATTTTACTAGTGGCGTGTCGGGCAAACGCATTTTGGGCATCCGCAACGCTCATGCCTTTCCCATTATCAATGACTTGAATTAAAGCCTTCCCTGCATCATTGACAATTAATTTTATCTGAGTAGCACCTGCATCTACCGCATTCTCCATTAATTCCTTTACGGCACTAGCTGGCCTTTGAATCACCTCGCCTGCAGCAATTTGATTGGCAATGTGGTCCGGAAGTAAATGAATGGTATCAGACAAGTTTTAATGTTTTAAAGTGTGTAAAAGTAGTAAATTTGCCACTTAAAATTTCATCTAATGCACAGAACTGCGGACATTCAAAAGCGACCCCATCAATTTTTACCTGCGAATTTTGAACTTACCCAATGGGAAAGCCTGGAGCCTTATTTTAAGGCCTTATTGGATAGAGAAATTACCAATAAATTGACCCTAGAATCATGGTTGCAGGACTTAAGTGAACTGGAGGCTTTTGTAAGTGAAGATGCCTGTTGGAGACAGATCAAAATGACTTGTGATACCACAGATAAAAGCTTAGAGGCGGCTTTTACTTTTTTCTGCATGGAGATTCAACCCAAAATTCAACCTTATGCGGATGCGTTAAATAAAAAATTAATCCAATGTCCATTTACAAACGAGTTGGACCAAAAGGCCTATTTTACTTATTTAAGATCCGTTAAAAAAAGCATTGAATTATTTAGAGAAGAAAATATATCCTTGCAAGCGGAGTTAAGCGTTTTGCAACAACAATATGGCACCATTGCCGGAAGAATGACCATTACGGTGGATGATAAAGAATATACTTTACAACAAGCTGCCCAGTTTTTAGAAAGTGAGGATCGTGCAAAAAGAGAAGGAGTGTATTTAAAAATTCAAGATCGTCGTTTACAAGACAAACAAGAAATGCATGATTTGTTTACTTCACTCATTCAAAAAAGACATCAGGTTGCATTGAATGCAGGATTTGAAAATTATCGTGATTATAAATTTGCAGAATTAGGCAGGTTTGATTACACAAAGGAAGATTGTTTTAAATTTCATGATGCAATCAAAACACATGTGCTTCCTATAATCGATAAAATTTACGAACGTAAAAAAAATAAATTAGGATTAACAACATTAAAGCCATGGGATACGGAAGCGGAACCTACTGGTACAAAGCCTTTGCGACCATTTACCGACGGGCAAGATTTATTTAATAAATCCGTTTCCTGCTTTGAACAAATCAATTCTTTTTTTGCAGATTGTTTGAAAAAAATGGATGCTTTAAAACATTTTGATTTAGAAAGTAGACAAGGAAAAGCACCGGGAGGATATAATTGTCCATTGGCGGAATCAGGTGCCCCATTTATTTTTATGAATGCGGCTGGTCAAATGAGCGATGTTACCACCATGGTACACGAAGTGGGACATGCGATTCATTCATTTTTAGCACACCCTTTGCCCTTATCTGCATTTAAAGAATATCCCATGGAAATTGCGGAAGTAGCAAGTATGTCAATGGAGCTATTTACCATGAATCATTGGCAGGCATTTTTTGATAATGTACATGATTTAAATCGCGCACAAGAGCACCAATTGGAGCGAACGATTACTATTTTTCCTTGGATTGCTATTATTGATAAATTTCAACATTGGGTGTATGAAAATCCAAATCATTCCATTGATGAGCGAACCCAAGCATGGACAACTATCGCAAAGGAATTTTCAACCAACAGCATTGACTATACTGGATTAGATATGTATCGTGAAATTGCTTGGCAAAGACAATTGCATTTGTTTGAAGTGCCTTTTTATTATATTGAATATGGCATCGCACAATTAGGGGCCATTGGCATGTGGATGCAGTATCAAAAAAATCCAACACTTGCGTTGGAAAATTATATGAACGCTTTAAGTTTAGGAGGTACAAAAACACTACCTGAACTTTATCAGACTGCAGGCATCTCCTTTGATTTTTCATCCAGTTATGTAAAAACTTTAATGGATTTTACAAGGGATGAATTGGAAAAATTATACCAATAGTTGCCTTGCTAAATGCAGTTAAGTCAACTAGGGTAAGTTAAAAGTCAACGCAAATTTTAATTTGCGGAAGGCGAATTACTTGGTGGAGTGCCTGGTCCGTTGGATGGTCCATTGCTTGGTCCGTTATTCGGTCCATTGTTCGGGCGATTCATGGGCGGACGATTATTATTTGGTCTTGGTCCGTTGCCTGGACCGTTATTGGGTCCATTGTTCGGGCGATTCATGGGCGGGCGATTATTATTCATCGGTCTTCCACCTCCAGAATTTCCAGCCTGTCCTCCTGGACGATTTGGTCCTGGACGATCATTAAATGGTCTATCGTTATTCGATCTATCGTTGTTAGGACGACGATCGTTGTTATTGAATCTTTGTTGATCGCGACGACGACGATCGTTTTTCTCTAAACTTTTTAAACTAATTTGACCAACTACATCTACGAAGTCAGGTTCTACCTCCTTAGGCTTACCGCTGGTAACTTCCACCGCTTGCAATTCTTCAACAGCAACACCTTGTTGGTTTAATTTTTTTATTTCCTTCACGCGTTCAAGGGTAATGCTTTGTGTTATTAGGCAAAGTATACCACATTAAGTTTTTGAAAATATCTTTTTTAATTAAAAACGCTTGTCCCATGACTGTTTGCAAATTATCCGCATAATCAGGGAAGGCTTGTAACGCATCCAAGTAAGTATCTAATTCAAAATTCAAACAACATTTAAGTCGACCACATTGGCCACTCAACTTCGTTTGATTAATGGATAAGTTTTGATAACGTGCAGCAGTGGTGTTGACGCTTTTAAAGTCATGTAACCAAGTACTACAACAAAGTTCACGACCACAACTTCCAATGCCTCCTACCTTTGCAGCTTCTTGTCGGATGCCTATTTGACGCATCTCCACTTTTACTTTAAACTCAGTAGCGAATATTCTAATTAGTTCTCTAAAATCAATACGGTCGTCAGCGGTATAAAAGAAAGTTCCTTTTTTACCATCTGCCTGAATTTCTACCTCACTCAATTTCATTTGCAATCTAAAGTACCTTGCATGCGCGCGACTTTTTGCAAGTATATCTGCCTCTCTGCTTTTACTAATTTTAAAAGCTTCAATATCTCTTTCGTTACTTGGTCTAAGAATTTTTTTGATTTCAACGCTGGTTTCCTCGATGCCTCTTTTTTTAAGTTGCAACCTTACCAGTTCACCTGTTAAACTAACTTCACCTAAGTCAAAGCCATTTACGCCTTCGACAGTGACATAATCGCCCTTTTCAAAAATTTGGTTGCTTAAATTTCTAAAGAATTCTTTACGACTACCTTGGTTAAAACTAACTTCAACCACCTTGCATTGACTATTCATATCGTCAATAGGTAAATCACTTAACCAATCATGCACATTTAAACGGTTACATCCACCTGTGCTACAACCACCGTTGCTTTTGCAACCGCCTGGTTTACCAGTTCCACATGATCCACATCCCATATATCGTTAATTCAAACTGTTAATAATTAAAATACCCTCGCATAGCTACAACGCATCATCCCACTTTTTCTGTTATGCTTCTGTCAAAATTAAGGTTTTGTTCTGAATGATATGGTACAACTTGATACTAAGTGCCATAAATAGCATTTTAGCATTTGCATTGCGTTCAATATGGTAAATCGACTTATCTAGTTCATTTACAATGGATTCCATCTGGCTCACCCCTGCAATTTTGTTGATTCTAAGGGCAAAATCCTTTAAATCACTATCCAAAGGGAGGTCGGATCCCATCGTTTTTAGCCTAATACTATGTTCTAACAGGTGGTTGAAATACTTTAAAAACTGTTTTTGCTGCTCTCTTCCCAATTTACTCATTTCTTCCACCCATTTTAACTGGGCCACCGGGCCCATTTTTAATATGGCGTTCAGCCAATCCTTAATCATACTAATATAATCCTGGTCACTATGTTGGATTAAATGAAGTGCTTCCCTGTAGTTGCCCTCCGCTAAAATAGCCACTTGCTTTGCTTTTTCAGGAGCTAATTTAGCACGACCCATTAAGGCAGACTCAATTTCCTGGGTTGTTAGCCTTGGCACTTTTACAAATTGGCACCTACTTAAGATGGTGGGTAAAATATTTTCCTCTGAAGCTGCTACTAAAATAAAAATGGTATTGTCAGGCGGCTCTTCTATTAATTTTAAAAGTTTATTGCCTTCTTTTCCCAAATATTCGGGCATCCATAAAACCAATACTTTATAGGCACTCTCGAAACTTTTAAATGATAATTTTTTGATGATTTCATTACACTCGTCTGCACTAATATTTCCTTGTTTGTTTTCAGCTTTAATAAATTGAAGCCAATCAAACGCATTGCCATAAGGATAGCCGTTAATAAATTCACGCCATTGCTCAATAAAATTTGCACTGATATTTTTTTGTCCTGGCTTTTCTATAATGGTTGGAAATGAGAAATGCAAATCGGGATGCATTAATTGACTGGCTCTGTGATACGCTGGTAAATCTGCAATTTGTTCTGGAGTATAAAATGGTTGCGGTAATGGCTCGGCCGGCGCGCCAAATAAATCAGCAGTTGCAGCAGCTTGGCTGGGTATACTTACAATGTATTGTGCAAAGGCAACTGCTAAAGGTAAAGCGCCTGATCCTTCAGGGCCCACCAACAATAATGCATGGGGCAACCTTTGTTGCTGGACCATGTCCACCAATTGTTTTTTTAGTTTTTCCTGGCCAATTACTTCGCTTAATAACATGAAACGAAGATAACGCTTACTTTATAAAACTGCTTAAAATTACTAGCTGGCTCTTATTTTAAATAAGCTGTTATAGCCTCACTCTCTGGTTTTACATTACTTGGGAAGTAAGCAATCATTTTACCATTTTCGTCCAACAAAAATTTATTAAAGTTCCAGCTAATATTTGCATCCAAAACGCCATTTTTTGCCTTTTGCGTAAGCCATTGGTAAATGGGCGCTGTGTTAGCACCTTTAACATCAACTTTATCAGCTAAAGGAAAATTAACACCATAATTTGCTTTACAAAAAGCAACAATTTCTTCATTAGTACCAGGTTCTTGTCCACCAAATTGGTTACAAGGAAATCCAAGAATAACTAATTTGTCCTTGTATTGATCATACACTTTTTGCAATGATTCATATTGGGGCGTGTAACCACATTTGGAAGCGGTATTCACAATTAATATTTTTTTTCCTTTGTAGGCTGCTAGGTTGATTTG
The DNA here is from genome assembly GCA_938008665.1 of uncultured Bacteroidota bacterium. Taxonomy (GTDB): domain Bacteria; phylum Bacteroidota; class Bacteroidia; order Chitinophagales; family Chitinophagaceae; genus Sediminibacterium. The sequence goes on along the minus strand of CALLKA010000109.1, from coordinate 8,942 downwards.
CTTGCCGTCAATGCCAGCGACTTTAAAAGTATGGATGCTTTGTGCGTTTAAAACAAAAGTGGTCATCATTAGTATAAAACTTAAAATGGTTTTCATGAATAGCTATTTTTCAGTTAAAGAATTTAATTGTTCCATAAATATAACAACAATAAAACAAAAAAGTTTAAGATAGGGTATAAGCGGCTGACGCAAATTGAACGGAGCTTGGATTTGCTTGAAGTAAACATCGGCCTGCTGATTCGACTGTGGCGCCGGTGGTAATAATATCATCCACCAAAAGGAGGTGTTTGTTATAAATTTGGTCGGCGTTTTTTAGACCAAAAAGGTGGTCGGTATTGTGACCCCGTTCAATTCGATCCTTGCGTGTTTGGGTGTTTGTTTTTTTGTTTTTAAATAGCACTGTTGGTAAAATGGCAATGGGGAATACCTGTGCGATGCCTTCGCAAATAAGGAGGGACTGATTATAGCCCCTGGTCCTTTCCGTAATTTTTCGAATCGGGATTGGGATTAAAAAGTCAATTTCATTCAATCTGTTTGCTTTTTTCAAAGCCCAGCCAATCATATTGCCAAATAGCCAACCCGCCCTTTTATTATGCTTGTATTTTAATTCAAAAAGTAATAATTGTACAATACTATTCTTTGTAAAAAACACAGCTGCCCCGCTAGGGCCTAAAGCCAATCTGCCCCAAAATATTTTGTCGACATTGTTATTTTCTATTTCAAAAAAATCAGTAAAGGGGAGTTGTGCGTAACAATTGGGGCACAATACTTGAAACTTTATTAGATCCGTACTTCCGCAATGCAAACAAATTTTTGGATAAACTAAATGTAAAAAGTCATTCAAATATTTTTTTACATGCAATATAAGATGCTTGATGAAGTTCATGGGGGGCATTAAAAATGAATCAACAACCACTAGAAAAATAATCGGTAGGCTTCATCTACTCTTTCTACTGCAATAATTTGAATGCCGTGTTTTTTTTGTTCGATGCCTTTTTTGTTAAACTCGGAAATATAAATTTTTTCGAATCCTAATTTTTCTGCTTCTGCAATACGTTGTTGAATTCTATTCACGGCCCTAATTTCTCCATTCAATCCAACCTCTCCCGCAAAACAAATCCCTTGCGGCAATGGTACATCTTCATAGGAAGAAAGTAAGGAAAGTATAATGGCTAAATCTAAGGAAGGGTCTTCGATTTTTAATCCCCCAGCAATATTTACAAAAACATCTTTCATGCCAAACGCAAAGCCGCCTCGCTTTTCCAAAACGGCTAATAAAAGTTGAAGTCTCCTTAAGTCAAACCCAGTCACAGTGCGCTGTGGCGTGCCATACACGCTTTGCGTAACCAATGCTTGCACTTCAATTAATAAAGGACGCATGCCTTCCATGGAGGCTGCAATAGTACTACCACTTAGTGATTCATTTCGTTGTGCAATTAAAAATGCAGAAGGGTTGTTGACTACTTTCATTCCCTCGCTGGTCATTTCATAAATACCTAATTCACTTGTCCCGCCAAATCTGTTTTTTAAAGTGCGCAACATGCGATATGCGTAATGGCGATCACCTTCAAATTGTAAAACAGTATCCACCATGTGTTCTAAAATTTTCGGTCCAGCGATGGATCCTTCCTTGGTGATATGTCCAATTAAAAAAACAGGGGTGCCTGTTTCTTTTGCAAATTTTTGAAATTCTGCAGCGGTTTGTTTTATTTGAGATACACTTCCAGCAGCAGAGTCAATCAAGTTGGATTCTAAAGTTTGAATTGAATCCACAATGACCACTGTTGGTTTTAATTTTTTAATTGCTTTAAAAATTTGTGCTGTATGTGTTTCCGTAAGTAAATAAAAATTTTCATTTTGTAAGTTCAATCGGTCGGCACGCATTTTTATTTGTTGAATGCTTTCTTCCCCGCTGATGTATAAAACAGTTTGATCCTTCATCATCAAACCTTGTTGCAAAAACAAAGTACTCTTTCCTATACCAGGTTCCCCTGCAACTAAAATAATGGAGCCCAAAACAATTCCACCGCCCAATACTCTATTCAATTCCACATCGGAACTGTCAATTCTTTTTTCTGATTGACTATTCACTTCATTTAAGGAGATGGCTTGATTCCCCTTTTGATTCGTATGGTACCCTTCCCAATCTGAATTGGTCTCCTTTGTTTTTTCAACCAATTCTTCAGTAAAAGTGTTCCACTCATTACAAGCAGGGCATTTTCCGGCCCATTTTGCAGCCTCGTAGCCACAATTATTACAGAAAAATGCTGATTTTGACTTACTCATGCTGTAAAGATAATCGCTAGATTAAATATATTTCAGTATTTGCCGAAATTTAATGAAAAGGGTGATTTCGTAAATTATTTTGAAAATCAATACTTTAAATATAAAGTATTGTTGATATATTTTTTTAATTCCCCCAAAAAATAAATAGTGTTATTAAATAGTTAAATTATTTAAATTTTTTTTTAAATTGTAGCCAAATAAGATTTTTTAAATAATAATTCAAACAACAACATGAGAAAAAAACTATTATGGTGTTTGTTTTTTGCGTTTTTCTCTTTCCAAGCGGCGATCGCTCAAAACACAACTGTCACTGGTAAAGTATCCGATGAAAAAGGTACTCCAGTTGAAGGTGCGGTGATTACTGAGAAAAGTGTTTCAAAAAACAGAACACTAACTGATGCAAATGGTAATTTCAGAATCAGTGTAAAATCAGGGGCTGTATTGCAGGTTTCAAGTGTAGGCTTCGAAAAGAAAGAAGCTACATCGCAAGCAGTAACTAATTTCACTTTAAAGGCCTTAAAAGAAGATTTAAGTGAGGTGGTTGTTACGGCCTTGGGTATCAAAAAAGAAAAGAAAGCATTAGGTTATGCGGTTTCTTCTATTGGTAAAAAAGATTTAGAACAAAAACCTGAAATTGATATTGCGCGTTTATTAAATGGTAAAGCACCAGGGGTAAACATTGGTAACACCAGTGGTTTATCTGGTTCTGGTACTAACGTTGTAATTCGTGCAATCAGTACTATCTCTGGTAGCTCTCAACCATTATGGGTTGTAGATGGTGTGCCTTTTGATGGCGGTACCAATAACCAAGCTGGATTTACTTATGGTAATAATACGCCTAGCCGTTTCTTGGATTTAGATCCAAACAACGTTGAGTCTATCGACGTTTTAAAAGGGTTGAGTGCGACAACATTATATGGTGAATTAGGAAGAAACGGGGTTATCTTAGTGACTACCAAGAACGGATCTACACAAAAAACTAGAAAGAAAAATGAAGTAACGGTTACACAGTCCTATGCGGTTAACCAAGTTGCTAATTTACCAGAATACAACACTTCCTATGGTGGTGGTTTTGATTTAAGTTTAGGTTTGGCATTCTTCTCCAACTGGGGTGCAAAGTTTACGGATCCTCCAGCGAAGGTGGCACATCCTTATAGCAGAGCTACCTTAAATGCGGCATTTCCGCAATACGTAGGAAACAATGATTATGAATTTAAATATTATAATAGCGTTCCAAGATTTTTCCGCGATGGTATTTCTAAAAATACTTCCGTAAACTTTGCAGGTTCTGCGCAAAATTTAAATTACAATATTAACTATGGTTATACGGATGATCAAGGTTTCGTAGAAGGTAACGGTTCTATGAAGAACAATATCTCAATGGGAGGTACTATGAAATTGTCAAACAAGTTAACTTTGAATGGTACATTTAACCATGTAAATACAAATGTAAAATCTCCGCCAACTTCTCCTTCATTTGGTTCTACAGCATCAAACCCATCCTTATATGGTGATGTAATGTATACGCCAACAGCAGTAGATTTAATGGGCTTGGAGTGGGAAAATCCGATTGACCATTCGCATGTTTATTATAGAGGTGGTAATGATATTCAAAATCCTCGTTGGACTTTGAAAAACTCATTTACACAAGATAAAGTAAGCAGAAATTATGGTCAGGTTTCTTTAAATTATGACTTAAGCCAAAAAATTAAAGTGCTATACCGTTTTGGGTATGATAATTATTCAAATTATCAAATGTATGCGCAAAACAAAGGAGGTACTTATTATCCACAAGGTTTCTTAAGAACATCTACTGGCTTTAATAGCATTTTAGATCATACATTAACTACTACATACAAAACTGATCTTAACAATGATTTTGATTTTGATGTTTTAGCGGGTGTAAATTCGAGAGAATTAAGCTATAACCAAATGGGTGCTACAAGTAAGGAGCAATTAGTTTTTGGATTATTAGACCATACTAACTTTGTGACGCATGATATTGTGAATGAAGCAGGTGCTGATATGGATTATTTAATTAAGTCACAATCGGTTGGTGCTTTTGCATCAGCGACATTAGGCTATAGAAATTATGCATACTTAGTAGTGGGTGGTAGAAATAGCTTTACTTCAACATTAGAAGCTGAGAACAGAAGCGTATTCTATCCAAATATTAGTGGTTCATTTATTGCAACGGAAGCGTTTGATTTTTTAAGAAATAAGAAAAACATAAACTACTTAAAATTCCGTTTAGGTTATTCAACTGCGGCTAACTTCCCTAGTCCTTACTCAACAAGATCTGCGTTAAGCATTTCTACAAGGAACTTTATGACGAATGCGGGTACGGTAATTAATACAAATGCAATTCCTAATTTTTTACCAAATCCAAATTTGAAGCCTGAGTTGATGGCAGAAACAGAGACTGGTATTGAGGGTAAGTTTTTCCAAAGTAGATTAAGCACAGATATCACTTTGTATCAACGTGTATCTAATGATCAAATCTTGAACAGAGATTTGGATCCTTCTACTGGTTATACTTCACAACAAATCAATGCTGGTAAAGTAACTAATAAGGGTATTGAAGCTCAATTAGCCTACAAAATTATCAGAAACAAAGATTGGGTTTGGGAAGTAACTGGAAACTGGACAATTAATAAATCAATGGTTTCTGATATTCCTTCTGACTTAAAAGAAATTGTTTTTGCTGGTTATACCACTTTAGGAAACTTTGCAATTAACGGTCAGCCTTTAGGTATCATGAAAGGATATTATTATCAAAGACATGAAAATGGTCAATTATTAGTGGGTGCTGGTGGTGATTACATTGCTTCCACTACTATTGGAATTATTGGTGATCCAAACCCTGATTATAAATTATCTGGTATTAATAGTTTAACCTATAAATCTTTCACATTCCGATTCCAAGTGGATTACACACATGGTGGTGATATGTATTCTTCAACTGCTAGATCATTATTAGCGAGAGGTGTTACAAAGGATACAGAATTTGATCGTGCGGCACCTTATATTTTACCAGGTGTAACTGCAGATGGTAAACCAAATAATATTCAAATCAGTGCTACTCAAGGCTACTTCAATAACGTATTTGGTCCAGACCAAGGAGGTATTTTTGATGCAACTGTGGTAAGATTAAGAGATATGTCATTATCTTATTCTTTGCCAGAAAAATTATTAAATAAAACTCCTTTTGGTAGTGTATCAATTACTGCGAATGGTAGTAACCTTTGGTATTATGCTCCCAACTTCCCTAAATACATGCACTTTGATCCTGAAACCAATGGTTTAGGTGTAGGTAATGGTAAGGGCTTGGAATTTATCACTGGTCCTTCTGCACGTAGAATGGGTTTAAGTGTAAGAATAACTTTTTAATACTAAATAAGTAAAAGTAAAGAATATGAAATATTTTAAAATTATAGTAATCCTAGCGTTATTTTCAACTACGGTTGCATGTAACAAGCAGTTGGATGCGCTTTTGGAGAATCCCAATGCGCCTTCTGTGAATACTGCCGATGTTGACTTATTGTTGAACACGGTACAATTATCATTCACAGGATTTTTTGACGATGCATCAAATTTAGGCGGTCAATTAACTAGACAACAAGCTATGTTTGGGCCCCTTTATTCAAATGCTTATTCACCTGGTACTTCTGATGGACTATGGTCAACAGGGTATACCAGTATTATCAAAAATGCAAATGCCCTCATTCCTTTGGCACAAACACAAAAGAAATTTAGAGCATCTGGAATCGCTAAGTTTTTTAAAGCCTATACTTTAGCAACCATGGTGGACGCTTTTGGTGATATCCCATGGACTGAAGCGGAATTAGGCATTGAAAACCCGAATCCTAAACAAGATAAAGGAGCTGCTGTTTATGCTGCTGCGATTGCAATATTAGATGATGCAATTGTAGATTTTAGCAAACCAGGATCTGCAGCAGTAGCCAATGATTTATATTATGGTAATAGTGCTGCAAAATGGATTACAGCTGCTAAAACAATTAAATTTAAATTGTTAATGCAAACACGTAAAGTGGATGCAACTGCAGCTGCAAAAATTCAATCCTTGGTTACCGCTGGTGATTTAATTTCAACAGCAGCCAATGACTTTAATTTCAAATACGGTACTAATAGAAACTCTCCTGATTCTCGTCACCCTGATTACGCTGGAAACTATAACGCAGCAGGTTCCGTTGGTGAGTATATGGGAGATTGGTTTATGTGGGCTGTAGCTGCAGAAAAAAATGGTGGAACTATTTCTGGTGCAAAAGGAACCACATTGGATCCTAGACAACGTTACTATTTTTATCGTCAAAATACAAGTGGTGCTAACGTTAACGAGATCACCCTATCATGTATTACCTTTCCAAAACCAGCACATTATACAGATGCACAACCCTTCTGTTATTTAGGTACAGGCTATTGGGGACGTGATCATGGTGATAATAGTGGTACGCCTCCAGATGGTTCTTTTAGAACAACTTGGGGTGTTTATCCAGCAGGTGGTTTATTTGATGAAAATCAAAATACCAAAGTTGGTTTAGAAGTTGGTGGTAAAGGTGCGGGTATCTTGCCAATTTGGAATTCAGAGTTTACGCATTTCAAATTAGCCGAAGCAGCTGCAACTGGTGTTATTACCGGTGGTATGGCTGCTGCAAGAGTAAGTTTAGAAGCTGCTATTAAAAATAATATGGCGAAAGTAACTGGTTTCCCAGCAACAGTAGGTGTAACCCCTAGTGCAACTTATGCTGCGAATGCTACTACTATAGCTAATTATGTTAGTTTAGTTTTAGCTGCATTTGATGCCGCTAATGATAATGGAAAGTTAGAAATTATCATGAAAGAATACTATTTGTCCACCTGGGGTAATGGTTGGGAAGCTTATAATGCATACAGACTTACAGGCTTTCCAAAAAATATGCAACAAACGGTGTATTCTGCAACGCCAGGATTTTTCATACGTTCATTTTATTATCCTTCCGTATACGTGAACAGAAACTTAAATGCACCAGCACAAAAAGCATTAGGTGCTAAAGTGGACAAAGTATTTTGGGATAATAACGCAGATAATTTCATCAATTAATAAATTTGACAATAATGAAAAAAATATTAAATAAAATATTAATTGCAATTGCCTTCACGGCATTGGTTTCTTCTTGTCAAAAGGGAGACCTCGCAACTAATAATCCTTTTGTTGATATCAACAATTTGGGTAAAGGCGCTTATGTTACTTTGAACTCAGTAACCAATGCCAACCTTAATTTTGCAGCAATTGATGCTTCTTCTGTAGGTGTTAAGATTGACGCATATAATAATGGTGTAAAAATCAAAGAAGTAAAATTGTATGTATTTAAAGGGTCTTCAGCGGATCCAAAGGCTTGGAAATTAGTAAAAACAATTCCAATGTCTGGGACTACTACCATTGCTGCTACCGGTGCTGAAATTGCGAAGGCCTATGGTATGACCACATCAGCATTATTTGCACCAGGTCAGTATTACACTTTTTATCATCAGTTAGTGACTGAAGACAATAAAACCTATGACATTTCAAACACCGTAGGTGCATTAGAATCTGCTGGTGGATACAATGCATGTATGAGATGGACTGCTTTTGTGGTATGTCCTTTCACAGGTAATATGAAAGGGACTTATACTGTCATGCAGGATGATTGGGCGGACTGGTCAGTGGGTGATGTTGTTTCGGTTAGCGACGGCCCAGGAGCGAATCAAATTAACATTTCAGATGTATGGCCTAATCCAGCATATGGCGATAAAAAGAATCCTTTAATTATCAATATTGATCCAGCTACAGGGGTAGCGAAATTAGCGACCAATAATGTAGTTTTTGCTGATTATGGGCAACTTACAAGTGCCTACATTCCAAGTTCAGGTACGAATGGTTATGTATTCTCTTGTACTGGTTATATTGGCTTGAAAATTGGCTTGAAGTACGGAAGTACTGATTATGGTGTTAACACACTTACCTTACAAAGACGTTAATTCCATTTAGGTTTTAAATAAAAAAGGGTCCCGATTTATCGGGACCCTTTTTTATTTCTTTTACACCTTGAACTGAATGTATCTTTAAATGTTAATTATAAAATGATTGCTTCTCCGTGTTCATCTAAAAAGCGGTATTCCACTAAGTGACTTGAATTATCTGCTTGCGACTTTAATTTAATTTTATATTTATTTTTCCAACGCTTGATGATATTGTTAAATATTCCTTTGGTCAAATGTGAATGAATGATTGGGTGTACCAATAGAATCAGTGATTTGTGACCATGGGTGGCCAAATAAGACATTTTCTTTTCAATCTCATCCTCTAATAATAAAGTGGAAGTTATTTTACCTGTGCCATTACATGCAGGGCAATCTTCTGAGGTATTAATGTTTACTTCAGGACGAATACGTTGACGCGTTGCTTGTAATAATCCAAATTTTGAAATAGGTAATACAGAATGTCTGGCACGATCCGTTTTCATGAAATCTTCTAATGACTCTTGCACCTTGCGTCTGTTTTCAGGCAATTTCATGTCAATAAAGTCAATCACAATAATGCCACCAATATCTCTTAACCTTAATTGTCGCGCAATTTCCTCCGCCGCTTCCATATTAGTTTGCAAAGCATTTTCTTC
>CALLKA010000108.1 GCA_938008665.1 uncultured Bacteroidota bacterium | reverse complement strand
GGGCGATAAGTAATTGCCGTATATTACATTAAACAAATTGAATAATGAAGTCAATCAACTGGGTAGTCAATGGGGTGTTAGCAATCGCTGTAATTGTATTGTATGTATTGCATTTTAATAGTGCTAATATTCCAATTAAGTCAGCAGCATTAAATGGTGCTGGAACCAAAGTGGCTTATTTTGAAATTGATTCTATTCAAAATAGTTATGCCTTTTTTCAGGAAGTAAAATCGGCGTTGCAGGTGAAGGATATGGAAAATGCAAAGCAATTAGCAGGTTTGAAAAACGCCTTTGCTGAAAAATATCAAACGCTTCAAAAAAATGGTCGTTATTTATCACAAGCTGAAGTGGCTAGTAGCCAACAAGAATTAGCGCAGCTTGAAAAAAATTATACCAATAAGGAACAACAATTATCACAAGAGTTGCAAGAGGAAAGTTTTAAAAGATTACAAGAGGTTAAAAAAAGAATCGAGCAATTTTTAGAAAAATATAATAAGAATAAGGAGTTTGCGTATATATTTTCAAGTAATCCTGATTTGATGTATTATAAGGATACGGCGTATGATATCACCTCGGATATTATTAAGGGACTAAATGCGGAACATAAATCAAATAAATAATTTAAATAAATCCTTTCCGAAACACCGGGAAGGATTTTTAATTACATACACAATCAAAAAATATGTCAACAACAGAAACTTCTGAATTTAAACCAAGGTTAGGCGCCTTAGATGCGACCATGATCGTGGCTGGTAGTATGATTGGGTCTGGTATTTTCATTGTAAGTGCCGATATTACCCGAAATGTAGGATCAGCCGGATGGTTGATCGTGGCTTGGTTGTTGACTGGTTTTATGACCATCACCGCAGCGTTAAGTTATGGTGAGTTAAGTGCGATGTATCCAAAAGCGGGCGGACAATATGTATACTTACAAAAAGCATATAATCCACTTGTTGGATTTTTATATGGTTGGAGTTTTTTCTCGGTGATACAAACAGCCACTATTGCTGCAGTGGCAGTGGCCTTTAGTAAGTTTACTGCTTATTTAATACCAAGCGTAGGAGAGTCGAATATATTAGCTGATTTTGGATTCATCAAAATATCGGCAGCGCAAGCATTAGCAATTTGTTTGATTATTTTTTTAACCTACACTAACACAAGAGGGGTGAAGGAAGGAAAGTTAATTCAAAACACATTTACTTTCACCAAACTCATTTCTTTATTTGGTTTAGTACTTGTAGGGTTTATATTTACAAAGCATAGTTATTGGAATGAAAACTGGATGAATGCATTTAGTGCACAAACCAATGTGGTGACTACTGCGGTGGATGGTGCAGTTACTAATAGCTGGTTACCAGTAGGAGGTACTGCTTTAATTGGATTGATGTCGGCTGCAATGGTGGGATCTATTTTTAGCAGTGATTCTTGGAACACAGTAACATTCATTGCCGGTGAAATTAAAAACCCACAACGTAATATTGGATTAAGCTTGTTTTTAGGAACTTCAATTGTAACGCTTATTTATATTAGTACCAATTTAATGTACTTACATGTACTTCCATTAAATGAAATTGCTTTTGCAGAGAATGATCGTGTGGCTATTGCCGCTGCGAACAAGGTGATGGGCAATATTGGTACCATCGTAATTGCGGTGATGATCATGATATCTACTTTTGGTTGTAATAATGGATTAATATTAACGGGGTCAAGGGTATATTATACAATGGCCAAGGATGGCTTATTTTTTAAGAAAACAGGGGAGTTGAATAAAAATGAAGTGCCTGCTTATGGATTATGGATACAGGCATTGGTGGCTTCTGTATTATGTTTAAGTGGAAAGTATGGTGACTTGTTAACCATGGTTTCATTTGTAGGCGTCCTATTTTATATACTTACTATTGTAGGGATATTTATTTTAAGAAAAAAGGAACCCAATTTACCAAGGCCTTATAAAGCCATAGGCTATCCAATTTTGCCCATTATTTATATTGTGATGGCAAGTGTATTTTGTGTGGGATTGGTATATGCGCAACCTAAGTACTCATTATGGGGTTTGGGTATTACGCTTTTGGGGTTACCTTTGTATTATATCGCCTTAAGTAATAAAAAAAAGGCATAATTGCATGATTAATGTGAATGACATTCATAGTTTGTTTACCTCCTTTACCACAACAAAAATTGGGGTAGTCGGCGATATTATGTTGGATACCTATTGGTGGGGTTTAGTGGATCGTATTTCACCTGAAGCGCCCGTGCCTATTGTATCATTGCAACGCAAGGAAACCCGCGTAGGAGGCGCTGCAAATGTCGCTTTAAACCTGAGGGCCTTGGGCGCACCCACTACCATATTTTCAGTGATTGGCAAGGATACGGAAGGTGTTGAATTAGCCAGCTTATTAAATAAGGAAGGGATCGATACTACCTATATACACGAGAGTGATACAAGAGTTACGACCAATAAAGTACGCATCATGGGCCGCAATCAACAAATGATGCGATTGGATCATGAGCATACCAATGATATCACCGCAGAACAAGAAGCTACATTATTAAAAGGTTTTTATAAATATGTGGACACGGAAAAGCCTTCCTTAATCATTTTAGAAGATTACAATAAAGGGGTATTGACACCAAATATCATTACCTCGGTGATTGATTATTGTAATGCAAAAGGGATTCCAACAGCCGTTGACCCCAAACAAAAAAACTTTTTAGCGTATAAAAATTGTACTTTATTTAAACCAAATTTAAAGGAAGTAAAAGAGGGGTTAAAAATAACGATTGGTGATATCACGGTTCAAAATATGGATAAAGTGCATACTGCATTAAATGAAAATTTGCATAATGCAATTTCATTTATTACTTTATCAGAGCATGGGGTGTATTTTTCTGATGGCAAGGATCAAAAATTAATTCCAACGCATATTCGTAATATATCGGATGTGAGTGGTGCGGGGGATACGGTTATTGCGGTGGCATCATTGGTGTATGCGAGCTCAAAAAATATGTTATTGGCGGCTGAAATTTCCAATATTGCTGGAGGAATGGTTTGTGAGTTAGTAGGAACTGCGCCTATTAATAAAAATGATTTAGCAGCGGAGGTTGTGAAATTGTTAACCAAATAGGAATTAAACTTGAAACAAGTATCAATCATGTATTCTAATAAAATTGCCATAATCGTTGCTGGTGGCACAGGTCAGCGTATGGGTTCGGTGGTGCCTAAGCAATTTTTAGAAATTGAAGGGAAGTCCATATTACTGCATACCATTGATCAATTTGTAAATGCATTTGATGATATTAGCTTAGTGGTGGTGTTACCAGAAGGATATATTGAAGAAGGAAAAAAGCTATTAAAGAATAGAACCAAAAATCCCATTCAATTTATCGCTGGTGGTGAAACCCGTTTTCAGTCGGTGAAAAATGGATTAACTGCAGTGAAGGAAAAGTCAATTGTATTTGTGCATGATGCAGTTAGGTGCTTGTTAACCCCTGCTTTAGTGCAAAGATGTTATCAGCAAGCAGTTGAAAATGGTTCTGCCATTCCCGCTGTAAGTTCAACAGATACCGTTCGAATCATGGAAAACGAAAAACATCATTTGTTTGACCGTGAAAAAGTAATGTTGATACAAACGCCACAAACTTTTCAATCTGAAATTATATTAACTGCTTTTGATCAAGCATATCAACCCAATTTTACAGACGAAGCCAATGTGGTTGAGGCCAGTGGGCAACCCGTGTTTCTAGTAGATGGGGAGTTTGAAAATATCAAAATTACAAGACCCTTGGACTTAGCCATTGCGACCTATGTACTAACCAAGCGACTAGGGTAGTTGCTATTTTATACTTACTTAATGCATATTAATTTTTATTAACTACAGCTTGTTTTTGTAGTACTTCTTTTTCGAAATTTTATAAGGATTATTCTGATTCTAAATCCTCTCTCGGTGCTAAATCGGTTGACCAATTTTCACTGATATTGGAAGTGCTTTTGCCAATTTTTTCTAAAATTTGATGCGCCACTTCCATGGCCAAATAGCCATCCATTTCATTCACCACTGGCGTTTCGTCATTTAAAATCGCACGAACAAAACTGCTCAGCTCCGCTTTAATTGCATTGCCTTGTTCAATTACCGGGTTGTTGATGGATATAGTTTTAGTGCCTTGGTGTGTTTCAATATCAAAGGAAAAAGCTGCCGCTTCATCTGGTTGTTGCAACTTAATGATTTCTGTATTTTTTTCTAAAAAGTCAATACCGATATAAGCATCTTTTTGGAACAATCTAATTTTGCGCATTTTTTTCATGCTAATTCTACTGCTGGTTAAATTAGCTACACAGCCATTGTTAAATTCAATACGTACGTTGGCAATATCAGGGGTGTCGGTTAATACAGCAACACCACTTGCGGAAATACTTTTTACATCACTTTTAACAATGCTTAAAATAATATCAATATCGTGAATCATTAAATCCAATATCACACTTACTTCAGTACCTCTTGGATTAAATTGTGCTAATCGGTGTACTTCAATAAAAAGTGGATTTAAGGTCAAATCTTTTAAAGCAGTAAATGCTGGATTAAATCTCTCTACATGACCCACTTGTAATTTTACATTGGCTTCCTTTACCATGTTTACGATTGTTTTGCCTTCTTCAATCGTATTGGCCATTGGCTTTTCAACAAACACATTTTTGCCCATTTTAATTGCCATTTCACAAACCGGAAAATGCAAATGGGTAGGAGTGACTACATCAATGATATCGCAGGCTGCAATCAATGCTTCTTCGTCCATAAACCTTTTAAGACCATAAGTTTTTTCAACATCATGTGCATGTTCATTACTAGGGTCGAAAAAGCCAATCAGTTCTACTTCGGGAATTTCCTTCCAATTATTTAGGTGATACTTACCCAAATGCCCCACACCAAACACGCCCACTTTAAGCATAGCTTTAATTTATTAAGGGTAAAGTTACACTATAAGCCATTGAATTTGAATGCATTTAGTGGGTTGTGGAAAATTGGCAAAATGCTGTTAATTGCTGCGTTGGGAAACCGCCATTTTACAAGTGCATTTACTATCTTTAATGAATTGCACAAAAGCAGTATATGCATACAAATATTCAAAGATTATATGACATTGCCAATAAGTCCAGCCGAAGGGTGATTGGATTAATGAGTGGCACTTCCTTGGATGGATTGGATATTGCATTATGTACAATTACTGGTGCTGGGAATACAACCAAAGTTTTATTGGATCAATTTATTACTGTGCCTTATGCGCCCGATTTGAAAGAAAAGTTGCTAACGGTATTTTCCAAAAAAACAGTTTCCTTAGAACAATTATGTTTACTTAATCCATGGTTGGCATTGCAACATGCAAGCATGGTGAATGATGCACTTAAACAATGGGGGGTGCATTCAACTGATGTTGATTTAATTGCGAGTCATGGTCAAACTATTTATCATGCACCCAAAAGTTTACATCCGAATGACGCATATGGTCCCGCTACATTGCAGATTGGTGATGGCGATCATATAGCAGTAGCCACTGGAATTATAACGATTAGTGATTTTAGACAAAAACATATTGCTGCAGGAGGCGAGGGGGCGCCTTTGTCCTTGTATGGTGATTATTTATTGTGTGCGCATGCAACAGAAAATAGAATTTTATTAAATATTGGAGGCATCGCCAATTTTACATTATTAAATGCTGGTGGTAGTTTATCGCAAGTATTTTCATCTGATACCGGTCCAGGTAATACTTTAATGGATGCGTATACGCGAAAGTATTTCGAAGGATTGGCTTATGATAAGGATGGCATTATTGCAAAGTCAGGAAAAATTAATGAGCCTTTATTACAATCATTAAAAAGCGATTCATTTTTTAATATTGCATTCCCTAAAACAATTGGACCAGAATTATTTAATCTTGAATACATTATTCAAGCTCAAATGGCTTTAGGCGCTATGTTATCCCATGAGGATGTGCTTGCTACACTAAATATGTTTACAGCCCAAACCATCAGTGAAGCAATTAAAAAGGTAGTGGGGGATCAATTCATTTACACCATGTATGTCAGTGGTGGAGGAATGCATAATCGTTTATTAATGGAACATCTGCAACAATTGCTTCCAAGTATTACAATAAAATCATCCATGGAAATAGGCATATCGCCTGATGCGAAGGAGGCTATTTTATTTGCGTTGCTTGGGAACGAAGCGGTTGCAGGAACGCCATTACTAGCAGGAGGAAATGCAACTAAGGTGGCGACAACCATGGGAAAAATTAGTTTCCCTAATTAATCGTACTTAATAATTTTTGTTCCCTATCTAATTAATCTCATTTTCTAAAGTAGCGGCCTCGATTGATTTTTTTACAGAGCCATAAGTTTTTAGTAACTGTTCCGCTTTTGCGGTATCATTTATCTTTAATTCCTCCATGATCATCTTTACACCACGATCAAATAATTTTTGATTGGTCAATTGCATGTTCACCATTTTATTTCCTTTAATGCGACCTAGTTTTATCATCACCGAGGTGGAAATCATATTCAGAACCATTTTTTGTGCAGTACCACTTTTCATTCTTGTACTTCCAGTTACAAATTCAGGGCCAACCACTACTTCAATGGGGAAATTGGCATGCGCGGAAATGGGACTATTGGCATTACAACTAATACTGCCTGTGATAATACCTTGCGATTGACATTTTTTTAAACCGCCAATCACATAGGGCGTAGTTCCACTTGCCGCTATACCCACTACCACATCTAAATCACTTATTTTATGTGCTTGTAAATCAAGCCAAGCTTGATCCATGTCATCTTCTGCATTTTCAACAGCATGAAACATGGCTTTTTGTCCACCTGCGATAATACCCACCACTACATCCTCTGAAACGCCAAAAGTAGGAGGGCATTCACTTGCATCAACCATCCCTAAACGACCACTGGTACCTGCACCAATGTAAAACAAACGGCCACCGTTTTGTAATTTATTCGCAGCTGCATCAATCAATAAACTTATTTGTGGGATTTGTTTTTCAACTTCAAAAGCAACTTTTTTATCTTCTGTGTTGATATTAGAAACTATTGCCGCTGTAGTTGATTTTTCGATATCATGATATAAAGAGGATGCTTCCGTGGTTCTATTAAAATTATTAGACATTTTTTGCTAAAGTATTTAAAGCGTTTACAAATTGGTCAAGTTCACCGGTGGTGGTATAAACATTGGGGCATATTCTACATCCAATTACATTTGCATAATCAATGGCAACTGTAAATATTTTAAACTCATTCATTAATCTAGCGGCTACATCACTTGGTTTGATACCAGCTATTCCTACATTGGCAATACCACAACATTTTGTTTGATCTGTTGGTGTATTAATTATAATTTTTGGGTTATTGCGTACTTTACTCGTCCAGTAGTTTTGTAAATAACGCAAACGGGCTTCTTTTTTTTCTGCGCCAATCATTTCATAATAATCTATGGAATCATTAATGGTAAGGTCGGTAGCAACGGGGTGGGTGCCAATATGGTTTAAGCGTTTAATTTTATCCAATTGCTTTTCTCCATCCGCTAATAGTGGCCATAGGTTTTTAATTCTATTTTTGTTGATGTATAAAATACCAGCACCTAAAGGACTGCTCAACCACTTGTGCAAGGATGCTGCGTAATAATCACATCCTAAATCATCAATACTGTATTGGAAATGTGCAAAAGCATGCGCGCCATCCACAATCACTTGCACCCCTTTTGCATGCGCCATGGCGCATATTTTTTTAATAGGTAAAATATGACCTGTAATATTAATCATATGACTTACCATCATCAATTTTGTTTTGGAAGTGATGGCTTTTTCATAAATAGCAACAATCTCTTCATCATTCGCGGGATGATTTGGAATAGATACTTTTACATTCACAATCCCGTATCTATTTTTTACTTGCTCAAACATATCCAACATGGAACCATAATCTTGTATGGCCATCACCGCTTCGTCCCCTTTTTGCCAATCAAATCCGCTTACGACTAAGTCAATGGATTCAGTTGTATTTCGAGTAATGATCATTTCTTCAGCACTGCAACCCCCTAGTTTTGCTAAACGCGCGGCTACTTTATCTTTATTATCCCATTGCACTGTTCTCATATAATAGGAACCCTGGTAATTCACCATTCTAATATGTTCAATATATTTATCTAAAATAGGTTGGGGTAAAAAATTATAATAGCCATTTTCTAAATTGATATAGTCGGGCTTTAATAAATATTGATTTCTGATGCTAAGCCAAAAATCCTCCACCATGGCCAATTCCTTTGCAGGTAAAGAAGCGGTTTTCTTAAATGTATTTGCTAATCCTGTTAGGCCAATTGGTGCTGCAAGTGTCGTTAATAAAACATCTTTAATAAACTGTCGCTTTTTCATTGGTAAAATTTTAATTCTAGTTTACGTCGATCGGGTTTCATGATCAAGGAAGTCGGAGGTATTACAAAAATACGCCTATATGACAATTTTGTCACCCGATTTGCTATATAAATTTAGTTAATATGACATATTTTGCTTGGATTGGTTGCGCGAATGGCTTGTATTTTCGACTGCTAGTCAGTCACTTATCTATTATTTGATTAAAATTGAAATACGGCTGGCCATTCACGTAATTACTAGCCTAAAATGGGATGTTTTTATTAAATTAGTACTATTATATCATTATAAAATTTGCCGAATGAAAAAAATACTTGTTAGTGTATTGATTCTTGTTTTTTCAATACCTATGATCTCTTTTTCGCAAGAAGTGGTTGATGCATCTGTCATGCAAAAAATTAGAGAAGAAGGATTAACGCGATCGAAAGTAATGGATATCGCTTTTAATTTAACCGATAAAAATGGTAGTCGTTTGACTAATTCTGAAGGGTATATGCGTGCAGCGAATTATGCCAAAGAAACTTTAGGAGGTTGGGGAATGGCTAATGCAGTTATTGATCCTTGGGGGGAATTTGGTAAAGGCTGGGATTTACAAAAAATGTATTTAGCGATGACAGCACCTTATTATAAACCTTTACTTGCTTGGCCAAAAACTTGGACTGCAGGAACCAAAGGATTAAAGAAAGGTAATTTATTGGTGATTGCATTAAAGGATTCTGCTGCGTTAATGGCATATAAAGGCAAATTAAAAGGAAAACTAATTATCATTGATCAGTTGAATGTGTATAAGCAAAGCTTTAAAGCGGATGCAGTTAGATATACAGATGAGGAGCTTGCAAAAATGGCTGCGGCCACGCCACAAGCAGGTGGTCGTCGTCAACCTACTGATACAGCTCAAATGCGTCAAATGAGAGAACAGTTTGCACGCAGTGGTGCAGGGGCTTCCATGCGCGTTACAAGTATGTTAAAAACAATGGCGATGGAAGAAGGCGCTATTGGAATGATATCTTCAAGTACAAGAAATCATGATGGTACTATATTTTCACAAGGTGGTGGTGCATATAAGGGAACTGATCCAGAAAACTTTTTGGATATGGCTTTAGGTATTGAGGATTATAATACTTTATTGAGAATTGCAAAATCAGGTACCGATGTATCTATTGAAGCCGATGTGAAAGTTAAGTTTCAAGACAAGGATTTGCAAGGTTATAATGTGATTGCTGAAATTCCAGGAACCGATCCTACTTTAAAAGATGAAGTGGTAATGATAGGAGCGCATTTAGATTCATGGCAGGCAGGTACGGGTGCAACTGATAATGCAGCTGGATCATCAGTCATGATGGAAGTAATGCGTATTTTAAAAGCGATAGGTGTGCAACCTAAGCGTACTATTCGTATTGGATTATGGAGTGGGGAGGAGCAAGGGTTATTAGGTTCAAGAGGGTATGTTAAAAAAACATTTATGGATGCCAATGGCAAACCAAATAAGGCACATGAGCAATTTTCGGCCTATTACAATATTGACAATGGAACAGGAAAAATCAGAGGCATTTACTTACAAGGTAATGCGGCTTGTGCTGACATTTTTTCAAGTTGGTTCACACCCTTTCATGATTTAGGTGCTAAAACAATTACCATTAGTAATACTGGTGGAACTGATCACCAATCCTATGATGGTGTTGGATTGCCAGGGTTCCAATTTATTCAGGATCCAATTGAATATGATACACGTACGCATCATAGCAATATGGATGTATATGATCATTTAATTGAAGATGATTTAAAACAAATGGCCACAATTGTTGCAGCCTTTGTTTATAACTCAGCGCAAAGAGATGCGAAGTTGCCAAGAAAAGAAAAGTAATTTATTTGTTGAATATTAATTGAATCGAAACTATTTATAAATTTAAAATTATGAACAAAAGTTATTGGGCTAAGGGTGTTGTATTTGTTTTTTTTGTTTTCATGCAAATGAATACGGGTTTTTTATCAGCGCAAACGAGTAAAAATAGTTTGTATAAGCAAACCAGCGAAATGGCTGATATGATGATTCAGTATGATGCGGATAAAGGAAGTGTTACGCGGTTTTATGCATCCAATAGTTCACAGGAAAATAGATTTAGTAGACCTGATGCTGGGAGTGGGTATAATTCTCCAGAGCGCCGTCAGCGCTTTCTTGCATTAATTGCGGATTATCAAAAACAAATGTTGAAATTAGATTTTAATTCATTTGACATCAATGGCAAAGTGGATTATATTTTATTTAAACGAAATTTAGAAGACCAAGCCTATCAATTAAATGAAGAACAGGAAAAGTATGTTAAAATAGCCAAGTACCTTCCTTTTGAAAATCGTATTTATGCTTTAGAAAAAGTGCGTCGTCGTGGCTTGTCGGTGGTAGGACAGGAAGTAGCGAAGGAGCTGAATGATTTAAATAAAGAAATTTTAAAATCAATTAGCGGAGTTAAAAAAATGGATAGTGTTGAAATGGTTTTAGCGGATTATGCAAGCGCATCCATAAGAGGGTTACAGAGTACTTTAAAAAATTATTATAGTTTTTATAATGGATATGATCCGATGTTTACTTGGTGGGTACCTAAAACTTATTCAGTTACAGACAGTTTATTAAATGTATACGCGTCTGCCATAAGAAGAAAAGGTAAAACGGTTTCCTATCAAAAAGATGATGGCAGTGGTATCATAGGCAAACCCATTGGACAGGCTGAATTGGTACGTCAATTAAAGCTTGAATTTATTCCTTATACCCCAGAGGAGTTAGTAGAAATTGCCAATAAAGAATTTGCTTGGTGTGATGCTGAATTACTAAAAGCGAGTAGAGAAATGGGATTCGGGGATAATTGGAAGGCCGCACAGGAAAAAGTAAAAAATTCCTATGTGCCTCCTGGAAAGCAACCTGAAGCAATGTTTGAATTGTATAATCAATCGGTTGACTTTTTGAAAAAGTATGATTTACTATCTATTCCTCCTATTGCGGAGGAAACTTGGAATATGTATATGATGTCTCCGGAGCGTCAATTAGTGAGCCCTTTCTTTTTAGGTGGGGAAACTTTAATGATTTCATATCCAACCAATACCATGGATTATGAGGATAAAATGATGAGTATGCGCGGTAATAATCCTGATTTTTCACGCGCTACCGTACACCATGAATTAATTGCAGGGCACCATTTGCAAGGTTTTATGTCCAATCGCTATAAACCATATCGTAATTTTCCTACGCCATTCTGGACCGAGGGTAATTCACTTTATTGGGAGTTGTTATTGTGGGATATGAAATTTCCGCAAACACCTGAACAAAGAATTGGGATGTTGTTTTGGCGTATGCATCGCTGCGCTCGTATTATGTTCTCACTTAACTATCATTTAGGCAAATGGACACCACAACAATGTATTGATTACCTAGTGGATCGAGTTGGGCATGAGCGCGCTAATGCAGAAGGGGAAGTGCGCCGCTCATTTACCGGAAGTTATGGCCCATTATATCAATTGGCTTATATGGTGGGTGGTTTGCAGTTTAATGCTTTAAAAAAGGAAATATTGGATGCCAAAAAAATGTCATTAAAACAATTCCATGATGCAACACTAAGAGAAAATAAAATGCCTATTGAATTATTACGCGCTTTACTAATGAATCAGCCAGTAACGAGAGATTTTCAAACCAACTGGCGATTTTATACAAAGTAAACCAAAAAAATTTTAGTAATACCCCCGAATATCGGGGGTATTTAATTTGCAAGGGTTGGTTAATTCATAAATGATTTTTATCATATAGATTATCAATAATCCTATTATCTTTGTAATAGATTGAAAAATACTATTGTAATATTATTATTTACTGCATTGTTAGTGCAGAGCTTTTCTAAAACGTTGGCTGTTGCGGATTATTTGGTCAATATGGAAACGTATAAAAAGAATTGTATTAACAAGGCAAAGCCAATGCTGCATTGTAATGGGAAATGTCAAATGCTAAAAAAAATGAAAAAGCAAGGGAGTGGCGATACAGCAGAAGCTCCAGTGTTAAAGTTGCATCAAATCATTCTTGATTGGTCTTCAAAAACTTATTTCCCGTCATTATTATTATTTCCTTTCAGCATAGCTAATAATTTTTATACAATTCATTGTCCAATTACTTCTAGTTATATTGGGTCAATTTTTCATCCACCAGGCATTTCTATCATTTAATTTAATATTGCGCCAATTGAAGTATTGGACGTGGTGTGTTTTCCTATTTCATTTATGCTATGCGTTTGCGTATGCATTTATTTTACTATTTATAAAAACTATGTATGCAAAAAAGGATTTATATATTATTAATGTTTTTGTTAAGTTTAAATTTGTTAAGTGCACAATCCCTGAACTTAAAATTCAATAATAATTTTAATGGTTTACCCTTGGTCTTTAATGAGAAACTCGTTACACCCTTGGGTGACTCGATAGTTTTCTCTACCCTAAATTATTTTATTTCAAATATTCAGTTGGTAGATAACCATGGAAATATTTATGCCATTCCACAGGATAGCTCTTATTTTTTACTAAAGCAAAAGATCGCTTCAAATCATACCATTAAGTTAGTGGATATTCCTAAAGGTAAGTATAAGCAATTGATATTTACGATTGGTGTTGATAGTGTTCGTAACACGATGGATGTAACCAAAAGAACTGGTGCATTGGATGTTGGAGCTGATGCAAGAGGGATGTATTGGGTTTGGAATTCAGGGTACATCTTTTTTAAACTTGAAGGGAAAACAGTAAATCAAATTGATTCTTTACGTAAAAATTTTAGATACCATATTGGCGGGTATGGCGGGTATGCGTCCAAAACTATCAATAATATAAAAGTTAAAAATTTGACATTTAATAAATTGATCATTGGTGGCAAAAGATGTCCAACTATAAATATAGATGTAAACATTGATAAGTTTTTTGACACAATTACTCCCGTTAAGATCAAAGAACACCCAAGTGTTATGTGGGGAGATTTTTCTGTAAAAATTGCCAATAATTACTTTCATATTTTCAACTTAGGGAAAATTATATATGAATAAGCTAATTCTGTTGACAGCTATAATAATTTTTGTGGCAACTAGTTCATTTTTAATTAATAATGAACAACCAACACCAAGGAGATTGGACTTGCCATCAAATTTCCCTAAACCAACCTACGATATTAGTAACAATCCAATTACAGAAGAGGGGTTTGCTTTAGGACGTTATTTATTTTATGATGGATTATTATCTAAGGATGGTACAATATCATGTGCAAGTTGTCATCAGCAATCTGCTGCATTCATACAGGCTGATCATGACGTAAGCCACGGGGTTGATGATAGAATAGGCAAACGAAATTCCTTGCCAATTTTTAATGCATTGTATAAAAAGTCATTTTTTTGGGATGGAGGTGTTCCTAAGCTTGATTTTGTCCCCGTAAATCCAATTGAAAATGAATTAGAAATGGATGAAAAAATGGATAATGTAATTAATAAAATTAATAAGTCTTCAAAGTATAAGCTTTTGTTTAAGAGGGCATTTAATGTTGAGGTTATAACTTCAAAAGAATTGTTACATGCATTGGCACAATTCATGTATGCAATGGTGTCTAGCAATGCCAAATACGATAAATATGTTCGAGGAGAAGGTGCTAAGCTGAATGAAAAAGAAAAAGAAGGAATGGTAATTTTTTCAAAAAAATGTGCCAGTTGCCATAGTTCTGATTTATTTACTGATGATAGCTATAGAAATAATGGATTAGAGGGGGAAAATCCTTCTGATAAAGGGAGAGAAGACATAACCTTGAATATTGTAGATAGGGCAAAATTTAAAGTACCAAGTTTGCGAAATATTGTAATAACTGCACCTTATATGCATGATGGACGATTTAAATCGCTTGAAGAAGTTTTAATGCACTATTCAAGTGGTGTAAAATATAGTAAATCTTTAGATCCCATTTTACAAACTAACCATAAATTAGGAATACCATTATCTATAAATGAGCAATCTTCATTATTGGACTTCCTTGCTACATTGACAGATTCGACATTATTAACAAATTCTGAATTTTCAAATCCTGATCATTAATAAAAATTAAAATATATAATATGAAAAAAATTTTATTGTCACTAACCCTTTGCTTCTTCGTGCATTTAATTTTTGCACAGGATACCACATTGAATAAGCTCGACCCAACAAAAAAAACAATGCTTGTTGAAGCTTCTTGTGGGCAATGTCAATTTAAAATGGCAGGAAAGGGCTGCACTTTGGCGGTACGAATTAAGGGGAAAGCTTATTTTGTTGACAAAGCACATATTGATGCATTTGGTGATGCCCATGCGAAGGAGGGGTTTTGTAACGCAATAAGCAAAGCAAGGGTCCAAGGAACTGTCGTAAACAATAAGTTTGTACCCACCTATTTTGAACTAATTAAAAACAATCAATAATCATGAAAATTAAAAGTATACTTTTTGTCGTCGTAAC
>CALLKA010000107.1 GCA_938008665.1 uncultured Bacteroidota bacterium | reverse complement strand
ACCTGCGACCACACGCCCCCCAGACGTGTACGCTACCGGACTGCGCTACCACCCGATTCTTGAAAGTAACTCCTATAAAATATTAGACGACAATCTAAATACACCTTAAAATGGCATATTTGACTGATTTTGAACCTAAAATCTCAGGAATTCGGGTGTAAATATAACCCTAAATAGAAAAATCAAGGTATATTGCATTAAAATTTTACAGACCCGATGACAATTCTTCTAAGTCAAGTTAAAATTGCAGATACGAGGTCGCCTTTTAATGGGTTGGTTAAGGACATTTTAATAAAAGACCAACAAATTGCATCCATTACTGATAATTATAAAGGACAGGCTGATCAAACAATCCAATTAAAAAATTCAGTGGTTTCCCCCGGATTTATAGACCCATTTGTTCATTTTTGCGATCCAGGTATGGAACATAGAGAAACTTTAACCACGGGTGCTAATGCAGCAATTCAAGGTGGATTTACAATAGTTTTTGTAGTTCCTAATACAGCACCGGTTATCGATAATAAATCGCAGGTGACCTATGTAAAACAACATAGCCAACAATTACCAATTCATATTTTACCCATTGGGGCATTATCTAAAAAAATTGAAGGAAAGGATTTAGCAGAAATGATTGATATGAATTCAAATGGTGCAGTTGCTTTTAGTGATGGGCTATACCCTGTTCAATCAACGCTTTTATTTTTGAAAGCCTTACAATATGTAAAAGCTTTTGATGGTGTGGTTATACAAATGCCGATTGATAAAAGTTTGGGCAGCTTGGGTTTAATGAACGAAGGGCTTCTATCAACGAAATTAGGCCTGCCAGGCATTCCTGCAATCGCTGAAGAATTAATTATCTCCAGAGATATTGAGTTATTAAAATATACCAATTCACAATTACACATTACTGGTGTAAGCACAGCTAAAGGAATTGCATTGATACGAAATGCTAAAAAAGATGGTTTGAAAATTACATGCAGTGTAACTCCTTACCATTTATTTTTTACTGAGGAAGATTTAAAAGATTACAATACATTATTAAAAGTATTCCCGCCGCTTAGAACTAAGAAAGATCAAGAAGCCTTATTCAATGCGATGGAAGATGGCACCATTGATTGCATCAGCTCGCATCATATGCCGCAGGATTGGGATGCAAAAACAATAGAATTCGAAAATGCAAAAGCAGGTATTGCAAGTATTGAAACCAGCTTTGCTACCATTCAACATTTATTCCCTAAATTATCTGATAATAGAATTTCAGAATTATTCTCGCTAAATGCCAGAAATATTTTTAAATTAGAAAACGCAGGCATCACAGAAGGTGCTATTGCTGATTTAACTTTTTATAACAAAACAGAAACTACCCTTTTATCTCAAAAGGATTCAAAGAGCAAGTCAGCCAACTCTCCATTTTGGGATATAAAATTAACCGGAAAAATTAAAGGCGTATTCAGCAAAGGCCAATTACATTTGGCTTAATAAAACAACAAACAAATAAAAAACATGGAAAATAAAGTAACTTCTCATATTGTCAAAGGCGCTATTTTAAGTGCATTTGGAATTTTAATCAGCATCATTGTAACCGTATTTAACTTATATGAAGTAAGTTGGATCAACTACATCAATTATGCAATTACTATTGGCGGTTTAATATATAGTTGCATCATGTATGCAAATGAAAATAACAACAACGTAACATTTGGCAATATTTTTGCACATGGTTTTAAAACAACATCAGTAATCATCGTTATTACGGTTTTATATGTTGTACTTTCTTTAAAAGTATTGTTTCCTGAGATGCCTGATAAAATACTAGATATAGCTAGAAAGAAAATGGCTGAAAATCCACAAATGACGGATGAAATGATTGAGCAAGGGCTTGGCATGACTAAGAAATTTTTATTACCATTCGCCATTGGCGGCGCTATCATTGGAACTGCATTTATGGGTGTGATCGCTTCATTAATTGGTGCTGGTATTGCTAAGAAAAATCCAGTGGATCCATTTGCGGAACCTACTGCTTAAAATTATTTATGCAAATAAGCGTTGTCATACCACTTTTTAACGAAGCAGATTCATTGCCTGAATTAATGGCATGGATTCATCGTGTAATGCAATCTAATAATTTCAGTTATGAAGTGATTATGATTGATGATGGTAGTGATGATAATAGTTGGGGAACAATATCCAACCTACGAAATGACTATCCTGGTTTAAAAGGAATCAAATTCCAAAGAAATTATGGCAAGTCAGCAGCATTAAATGAAGGTTTCAAAGCTGCACAAGGTGAAATTGTAATTACAATGGATGCTGATTTACAAGACTCACCTGAAGAAATTCCAGAATTTGTTGAAATGATTTCCAAACAAGGCTACCATTTGGTGAGTGGTTGGAAAAAAAGAAGATATGACAACACTTTTACTAAAAACATTCCTTCCAAAATATATAATGCAGTTGCACGTAAAAGCTCTGGCATTCAACTTCACGATTTTAACTGTGGCATTAAAGCATATCAATTAAAAGTGGTTAAAAGCATCGAGGTTTTTGGTGAGATGCACAGGTACATTCCTATTTTAGCCAAATGGGCAGGATTTAAAAAGATCGGCGAAAAGGTGGTAGTACATCAAGCACGTAAATATGGAACTACTAAATTTGGGTGGGAACGTTTTGTCAATGGCTTTTTGGATCTAATGACGATTCAATTTTTATCCAAATTCGGCAAAAAACCTATGCAATTTTTTGGGCTTATTGGCTCTTTATTTTTCATGATTGGATTTATAGCTTTTGGATTCATTGTAACTGGAAAATTTCTAGATCCTAATTATACAGTAACCAATAAGCCTAGTTTTTATATTGCATTAACTTCCATGATGGTTGGTATGCAATTGTTTCTAGCTGGTTTTATTGGAGAATTAGTGAATCGAAATGCATCTGAAAGGAACGTCTATTTAATTGAAGACAAACAAGGATGGTAAACAAATTGGTCATAATTGGCCCAGCTTGGCCCTTACGCGGTGGCCTTTCTGCTTTTGATGAAAAACTAGCTACGCAGTTTACAGAAAAAGGTATTCAAACACGCATTGATACTTTCTCCTTACAATACCCTTCCTTTTTATTTCCAGGGAAAAGTCAATATACGACCGATCCAAAACCAATTAATGTAAACATTGACGTTTGTATAAATTCAATTAATCCTTTCAATTGGATCAAAATTGGACTTAAACTATATCGTGAAAAACCAGACTTAATTATTGTCCGATTTTGGATCCCATTTCTAGCCCCTTGCTTGGGTACGATATTAAAAATTGCTAAAAAAAACAAACACACCAAAGTCATTTCGATTATAGATAATATGATCCCACATGAAAAAAGAATGGGTGATCGTTTATTAACTAAATACTTCGTAAAAACAGTGGATGGATTTATCGCCATGAGTGAAAAAGTTAAAAATGATATAAAAACATTTTCACACAAACCTGTTTCTATTTCACCGCATCCCATTTTTAATCACTTCGGTGATCCAATAACAAAAATGGAAGCAAGGACGCAATTGGGATTACCAGAACAAGATAAGATTATTTTATTTTTTGGTTATATACGTAAATACAAAGGCCTTGATTTATTAATTCAGGCAATGGCAAATGAAACGATTAAAAATTTAGGTATTCAATTAATAATCGTAGGCGAATTTTATGAGGACGCGAGTACTTACCATGATTTAATTAATGCGCTTGGATTACAAAACCGTATTTCATTTTATTCCAATTATATACCGGATGTGGAAGTTAAAAATTATGTTTGTAGCGCTGATTTTATCATACAACCCTACAAAAATGCTACCCAAAGTGGCGTCACTCCCCTAGCTTATCATTTTGAAAAGCCAATGTTGGTCACCAATGTAGGTGGATTAGCGGATACGGTACCGAACTTAAAAACAGGTATTGTGGTTACGCCTAATACAGAAGCTATAGCTAAAGGGATCGAAACCTTATACGAAATGGGTGAAAATCACTTTATTCCCAATATTATCGAAGAAAAGAAAAAGTATAGCTGGTCACAAATGACCGAAAAATTTTTAGCTTTGTACCAGCAGTTATAAAACAAATTTTAAAGAAAGTAATCATACATATGCATCATCAAAAAATTTCATCCATTATTAACGAATCAATTAAAGTAAAACAAGCCCTTATGGTTGATGCTTACTTAATTGCC
Organism: uncultured Bacteroidota bacterium; assembly: GCA_938008665.1. Lineage (GTDB taxonomy): Bacteria > Bacteroidota > Bacteroidia > Chitinophagales > Chitinophagaceae > Sediminibacterium. The sequence continues at coordinate 2,723 of CALLKA010000107.1, read as the reverse complement.
CAAATTGATACAGTCGTTAATGTGATCACCTCCGCCTTTCAAAATGGTAATAGTGTTTATTTTGCAGGTAATGGAGGAAGTGCAGCGGATGCACAACATTTGGCTGCTGAATTTTCTGGACGTTTTTATAAAGACAGAAAAGCATTGCCTTCTGAAGCATTGCATTGTAACACTTCCTATTTAACTGCTGTGGCAAATGATTATAGCTACGAAGTCATTTATGCAAGATTAATAGAAGGGATAACAAAACCAGGGGATGTATTAGTGGGCATAAGTACTTCAGGGAATTCTGGAAATATTGTTAAAGCATTTGAAATGGCTAAAACCAAGCAAGTCGTTACCATTGGATTTACTGGAGATAAAGGTGGTAAGATGAAAGAAATTTCAGACTACTTAATTAATGTTCCATCTAATGATACCCCACGAATTCAAGAGTCCCATATTTTAGTAGGACATATTATATGCGAATTAGTAGAAAGTAATATTTTTGGATAATTTCCGAATAAAATAAACAATTACATTTTGTCATTTAACTTATCAGATATCAACCCCAATTGGACACTATTTTTAGATAGAGATGGTGTAATTAATGTTGAAAAGGACAATGACTATATTAAAACCTGGAATGAATTTGAGTTTTACAATGAAAGTATTGAAGCCCTACCCATTTTAGCGAACTTATTCAAAACCATTGTTATTGCCACCAATCAAAAAGGTGTTGGACGTGGTATTATGACCGAATCTGATTTGATTCAAATTCATGAGAATATGTTGCGAACCATAGAAACCATCGGTGGCAGCATTGATCATGTATTTTATTGTACTGATATTGAAAACGACTCCATCAATCGTAAACCGCAACCAGGAATGGCCTTACAAGCCAAAGAAATGTTTCCTTCGATTGATTTTAGCACTTCAATCATGGTAGGTAACAGACCTAGTGATATGGCTTTTGGTCGTAATGCAGGTTTACATACTGTGTTTTTAGCCACAACCCATCCCGAAACTCCTTTCCCTGACCCAAGTATTGATTTTAGATTTAATAACCTTCTTGAGTTTGCAAATGCATTATCAAAATAATTTTAAGATAATGAAACAATTAATTTTAATTGGAGCAATACTTAGTTTATTACACAGCAATGTTAAAGGGCAGACCATTTTCAATTACGATTCCACCGGGACACAATTACAAAAACTGGCTAGCCTTATACAGGAAGATACCATCCTAAGAAATCGATTAAACGCTGATAGCATTTTTACAAGGGCATTGGTACAAACCTTAAAAAATCCCTACTCCTTTAAGTTCAACTTTGACTCATTAACAGCGATTAAACATATTATTTCCCCTGATGGACGTTTTAAATTTTTTAGTTGGCAGGTGAACTTAGGCGACGGCACTTATCGTCAAAGAGGTGCCATGCAATTACCTACGCAAGAGGGACAACTTAAACTATTGCCTTTTTTTGACAATTCTGATTTTGTTCAAAATAATACGCTGGGTGTGTATGATAGAAAAAAATGGATTGGTGCAATTTACTATGATATCATCCCATTGCAATACAATGGAACTACCATTTACACCTTATTAGGATTTGATGAAAATAATACTAGTGTATCTAAAAAAATAATTGAAGTGCTTCGTTTTGAAAATGAGGAGCCCATTTTAGGTGGCGATTTTTTTAAATTCCCATCTGATCCAACCTACCCCGTCGGAACCATTGATCGTTTTATATATAACTTTAAAAAAGGGAGTAACGCTAATATTAAATACGAGAAGTTACAAAACAGAATTATGATTTCCGAATTAGCCAGCACAGACAATGATTTAAAAAATCAAGAAACCTTGGTGCCCTCTGGTAACTTTAAATATTTTGCTTGGATTAATAATAAATGGGAATTGTCAATCAAAGAAGAAAATTCATATAAAAAGAAATAAAAAAAAGTCTACAAAAATGCAGACTTTAAATATCATAGATTTCAGTAAATGATTAATCTAGTTTAAGCACCGCTAAAAATGCTTCCTGCGGAATTTCCACATTACCTATTTGACGCATTCTCTTTTTACCTTCTTTTTGCTTCTCTAATAATTTACGTTTACGGCTAATATCACCACCATAACATTTAGCAGTAACATCCTTACGCATTGCACTAATATTTTCCCTAGCGACCACTTTAGCACCAATGGCTGCTTGAATGGCAATTTGGAATTGTTGTTTAGTCAATAACTCTTTTAATTTTTCACAAAGCTTACGACCAAATTCTGCAGATTTGCCTCTGTGAATTAAAGCACTAAGGGCATCCACTTTTTCACCGTTCAAGAGGATGTCCATTTTCACAATATCACTTTCCCTGTATTCAATCGGCACATAATCAAATGATGCATATCCCCTTGTCTGGCTTTTCAGCTTGTCATAAAAATCAAATACAATCTCTGTAAGGGGCATTTCAAAAATCAATTCAACACGGGTCTGTGTCAGGTAGCTCTGGTTGATCAACATACCGCGTTTGCCAAGGCAAAGTGTCATGATATTACCAATATATTCCGGCTTTGTAATGATTTGCGCTTTGATGAAGGGTTCATCAATATTGTTCATTTGGGTAGGGTCTGGCATTTCACTGGGGTTGTTTACCCTGATGATGTCTCCCTTTGTGCTGTAAGCAATGAAGCTTACGTTCGGAACAGTGGTGATGACCGTCTGGTTGAATTCTCTTTCCAAACGTTC
>CALLKA010000106.1 GCA_938008665.1 uncultured Bacteroidota bacterium | reverse complement strand
TCACGGAAAAATTTGCAGATCAATTATATGATACTGAATCAAGCTTAAGTGCTGCACAACAAAATTTTATTTATGGTAGCTCACTTGCTATACAATCCAATTTAGTCACACCAATTTTTGATAAGAATGGGGATATCACAGATTACAGAACCACTATCCCAATGGGTAACTTGAATCAAACAAATGATGTCATTACCAAAGGCGGATATAATGAACTTGCGTTTGGCTGGGGCGGAAATATTGAAGATAAATTATACTTAGGAGCTAGTTTAAACTTGCCAATGATCAACTTTAGCAAGACCAATTATTTTGGCGAAACTGGTCATTTTGATTTTTACGAAGAAAGCAGTTCCAAAGGTTTTGGATTAGGTGCTAAATTTGGTTTGATTTATAAAGCAGAACCTTACTTACGTTTTGGATTTACTTATCACACACCACAATTAATTAGTTTCAGAGATGCAATAAGTGCCGAAATTTATAGCAATGCTTTACCGAATGGATTAAGCTCATCTGATTTAATGAATAATTATAAAAATAATTTTTATCCAGCAAGTTACGATTACACCATGGCAACACCTGCAAAAGCCATTGTAAGTACAAGTTACTTTTTTGCAAATCCAAGTAAGCCTACCCAACCATTGGGTTTTATTAGTGCAGATATTGAATGGGTAAAATATGCAGGTACCCGTTTTTATTCCAATGACAATAACCAAGATGTAGTTAGCTATTATAATGACCTTAACTACATAATAAAAAATACCTATCAAAATAATATCAATATCAAAATTGGTTCAGAAGTAAAATTAAATGGCAATTGGATGGCTAGAGCGGGTACTGCAATGTATGGTTCCCCATACAAAGATGCAGGCTTTAAAGCTTCCCAGGTTGTTGTAAGCGGTGGTATTGGTTACAGAACAGAAAAGCATTTTATTGATCTTACCATTATGAATACCATGGTGAAAGATGCCATTTTCCCTTATCGCTTAACTGAGAAAAGCAGTTACTACGCCGATTTCAAAGGCAATAATTTAATGTTTAACATCGGATATGGTATTAGATTCTAACCATTTATAATTTGTAAATTCAATGGGATTATTGGATTACTAAATTTAATGTACCTCATAAAAAAAGATCCGCCCCGATGCATCGGGGCGGATCTTTTTTTGTAGCCTACCTAGTAGCTTATGCTAGGAAGCAACTATTTTAAATCACTTGTCTTTAAACCTTGATTCACTTTAATGTCCGTGTACTTTACATTAATTTTCATAGCACCCATATCAATGATCATTTCAGAAGCCAACTGTATACCATTGACTGTTTGATAAGCATTGTAAAATTGTTGTTGTGTCACTGTTCCACGACCAGGCACTTCCTCTGATTTAGAAGTTTTAACTAATAAATAAGTAGCTGCATCATAAAAACGGTGTGATACTTTTTTAGAAGGTGTTGTTACTTCAACATCAATTGCATCCTTGCCATTTACTTTTTCTACACCAACCACTTTTAAGCCATACCCTTTCGTCAAATATAATTGCTCAGGAGCAATGCTAGCCGACTCATCCAATCCCTCTTTCACATCATCTGTGATGGGAGCTTCTTGGCCTTGTTGGCTTACAGAATATTTACCATCCACAACTGCTTGCTTCATTAATGCCATGCCACCCATTGACATAGTGGTAACGGAATTACCTGGGATAACAATTTTTTGAGACATATTTAGGGATTGCCCCATAATGTTTGCTGTACCATTTAATGCAACATCAGTTACTTTGGCTATTGCTTCTGCTGATCCAATAGCAGCTATTGCTTTAGTCATGACCACTTGTGGTGTTAAAGAAGCATCTACTTTTATTTCTGTAGGTGGCGCAATTTCATTTCCTTCAATATCAAAATATTTTACTGGGCCATATTTCTCAAGACCTTTCGCTATTTGTTTTGCATTACCAACAATCACAATATGCATCTTCGATGTATTCAATAATGCTTTTGCAGCATCCTGCACTTTTTGCGCATCAACAGCTGCTAAATTGGTTAAATATTTTTGATAATAATCAGCTGGCAAATTGTTTTGTGCAATTTTTAAAGCAAAGCCAGCAATCGTTCCAGGATTTTCTAAGGAACGCGCAAAACCACCAGCAAGATAATTTTTCATTCTACTCAATTCTGCATCACCCACTTTTTCATTTAGGATAATATTAATTTCACGCAACAATTCTTGTACTGAGCTATCCGTTTTTTCATTTCGAACCGATGCGGAAGCTTCAAATATACCCACTTGACGACTCGGATTCAATGAGGAATAAGCACCATAAGTAAATGCATATTTTTCACGCAAGTTGGCAAACAAACGTCCAGAAAAACCACCCCCTAATATATTATTCATAACAGATCCAGCAATCACATTGGATGATCCAGGAAGTAAATCAACTGTGGTTGCAATCGTTACTACACTTTGCACACTTGCAGGTCGATCAATGACAGCAACATAGGTTTGATTAGGCAAAGCAGGTTTAGCAAAATTTTGTTTTGTTGCAGTTCCCTTCGCCCATGATCCAAAACTTTTTTCTGCCAATGCTTTTGCTGTTGCAGGTTCTATATCACCTACAAAAACCAAATAAGCCATATTGGGTTTCCAATAAGTACTCAAAAATGATTTTACATCATTAATCGTTATACTATTCACTGTTTTAGTAGTCATCATTTCTCCATAAGGATGTGATGCGCCATAAACCAACTTCTTAACTACATTGCCAGAAATCGCATCCGCATCATCTTTACTTGATTCTATTCCAGACAATGTTTGCTTACGAATTTTCTCCAATTCATCGTTTGACAATGCAGGCTGAAGTACTACCTCCGCCATTAAGGACATTAATGAAGGAAAATTAGACTTAAGTGAGCTAACCGTTGCAGACTGACTTGAAGTAGACATACTTCCTCCTAAAAATTCCACTGCTTCGTCTAATTGGGCTTTTGATTTAGTGGTTGTGCCTCTTTTTAATAACTGCCCTGCCATTTCAGCAACGCCCGCTTTATCGCCTTCTGCAAAACCATCATAATCAAATGCCAAAGAAGCAGTCACTCTTGGCAATTTTGTATTTTTAACAACAAATACTTGTAACCCATTCGCTAAAGTGAATTTAACTGGGCTACCAATTTGTATTAATGGCGCTTTCCCTGGCGCAGGTGCTTTTGAACGATCTATTGTTTGTGCCAATGAAACTATGGGCAACATGAATAAAGCGATATATATCTGTTTTTTCATAAAATTATTTTTTGTGTTGTGCAATTCAATTGCGCAATTACTTTGTAGTAGGTTTTGCTTTAGGTACATAATAAAGAACAACACGATTGTCCTTGTTTAAATATTTTTTAGCCACATTTAATACATCCTGTCTAGTTACTTTATTATATTTATCCAATTCAGTATTAATTAAATTTGCATCACCAAAATACACTTCATTGTTGGCTAAGCTTTCAGCGATACCCGCCATAGTTCCATTGCTTGTAACTATTTGTGTGGTGATTTGATTCTTTACTTTTTGGAATTCTCTTTCCCCTACTAGGTCTGTTTTCAAGTCATTTACGATACTATCCATACTTAATTCCAAAGATTCAATTTTCACACCCATGTTCGCAATGGCTAATGTGATGAACAATCCCTCATCCTCATTAAAAAACGGTGCTGATTGCGCAGCGACTGCTTGTTGTTTTTTATCTACCAATGTTTTATTCATTCTAGATGATTCACCCCCAGATAAAATAGTGGACAACACATTAAATGCATAATACTCATCCCCACCTTGTTTAGGCGCTCTATAGGCTTGAAACACCCCTGGTAATTGAATATTGTCTTCTATCACATCTCTTACTTCACCACCCAAGGCTGGCTCTTTAATAGTAGGTCTTGGTATTATATTAGCGCCTTTTTTAATTGGTCCAAAATATGCTTCAATTTTCTTTTTTACGTCTGCCTTATTAAAATCACCGGCGATGGATAACACGCAATTGTTAGGAACATAAAATGTTTTATAAAA
>CALLKA010000105.1 GCA_938008665.1 uncultured Bacteroidota bacterium | reverse complement strand
AAATTGAAATGGATGCGAGTGCTGGTAATAATTATACAACCATTGGCACCACGCAGTTCCAATATGTAGCATATGCGCAATTTGCAAGTAGTGTGGATGCGGAAAATATAGTAGGCGTTGTGCCCGTCGCTCGGGGGGGCACGGGTGCGACTAACCTTACTACATTTAAATCATCATTAGTACTTGATAAAATAAATAACACATCAGATGCGGATAAACCAATAAGTACTAAAACACAAACAGCACTTGATCTTAAATTAAATGCTGCTGATACAAGTAAGTATACCAAACAATCTTATACCGATGCAGCATTATTAACAAAGTTTAATTTGGCTGATACAGGTAAATACACCAAACAATCTTATACCGATGCAGCATTATTAACAAAGTTGAATTTGGCTGATACAGGTAAGTACACCAAACAATCTTATACCGATTCGTCACTGATTACAAAATTAAAGTTATCAGATACTGCTAGTATGTTAAGTAGTCGCATAGGAAAAGATACGCTTAACTTATCAGCAAGAATTAACGCAAAAGCAAATGCCTCAGATTTATCATCTGGGCTTGCGCTTAAAGCAGATATTTCAGATGTTGCTACGAGCTTGAATAGCAAACTAAACAAAACAGATACTTCTTATTTATTGCAAAAAGCAGATACATCCACTTTATCTAATAGGATTAATTTGAAAGCAAATGCTTCGGAGTTCAATACAAGTTTGGCTCTTAAAGCGAATGTTTCGGATGTAACAACGAGCTTATTAAGCAAACTTAACAAAACAGATACTTCTTACTTATTGCAAAAAGCCGATACAGCAACTTTATCAAATAGAATTAATTTAAAAGCAAATGCTTCAGATGTAATTACAAGTTTGGCACTTAAAGCGAATGCATCTGATCTAAATACAAGTTTAGCAATCAAGGCAAGTACATTAGATTTAACTACAGGTCTGGCTACTAAAGTAGAAAAAGTAACTGGTAAAGAATTATCCACCAATGATTACTCGAATGCAGAAAAAGCAAAGCTTGCAGCCATTACTGGAACCAATACTGGTGACCAGGATTTAAGTAATTATGCAACTAATACAGCCCTAGCTTTAAAAGCGAACACGTCAGATATTAATACAAGTTTAGCACTTAAGGCAAGTATAACAGATGTAACAACTAGTTTACTATTAAAGGAAGATGCGTCTAATAAATCAAGCGCTGTTGATTTAGGTGGCCTAACACCTAGTGATATATTATTCCCAACACAAAAGGCAGTTAAAGAATATGTGGCTGCTAATAATGCAGCTGGTGGTATTGCGGATGGTAGTATAACGAGTATTAAAATTGCTGATGCGGCTGTGAATTTTCAAAAACTACAAACTATACCAGCAAATACAATGCTAGGCAATACGACTTCTAATCAAGCAAGTCTTCAAGCAATAACTACCACAGGATCTGATAATGTCGTTTTATCTACTAGTCCCACATTAGTGTCTCCTAATTTAGGACAGGCAACTGCAACTAGCATTAATAATGTTTCTATTAATACTTTAAATGGAACAGCATCAATCACAGTAAGAGGAGAAACTACATTACGTGGTAATAATAATGGAGATGATGCTCCAAATCAGCGTTATGAAAATATATTAGCTGATGGGATTGTAAGTTTAACTACGAATCAACCCATTGATGGTCAAAAAATATTTCAAAATAATTTAGTAATGGGTAATATTGGAGGACTTGCAGGTACTTCATCTCCAACAACTATAGATTTTGCAAATGGTAGTAGAATAGGAGATATTCAAAATATAATTGAACAGAATCCGGATGCTGCTGGGTCTATTGATTTGTATGCGCCAGATGGAGCAAAATGGGTGCAATTAAATTATGCAAATAGAAATTATATAGCTGTTGCCGATAATACAATTAGCTTTTGGGTAGATGATAATGAATGGGAATTCAACAACTTTGGAATAACAAAGATTCCTTATCATACTTTTTTGGGGGGAAATTTATATTTTAGTCAGGATGGAATAACGGAAAATCATAATGCAAGTATTGAAAGTAATGGACCTCTATTAAAGATTTATGCAAGGAGTGAAACATCTCAAGAAGATGTTGCTGATGTTGATTATGGAATTCAATTAAATTTTGCAGATAAAAGTAGAATAGATTTGCTAGATGATTTCATAGTATCTTCCATTACCGATACGGCTAACAAGCAATCTTCTAATTTCATGCATTCAAAGAATAGTTTGTCTTTTGATTTTTTTGATGAAGTCAATTCATATAGTAATCATTGGGTTTTTTATGGTGATGATGGTTCTTCTTCATTTCCAGGAGAAATAAATGTACATAATGGAGATGTAGATATTTATGAAGGTAATTTAAATTTAAGGCAAGGAAAATTTAAGGCAAATGGTACATTCGGAACGATTGGCGATATACTTACAATAGACAATGCTGGATTTCCCGTTTGGCAGGCTCCTGCAGTTTCTTCTGGAAGTGGCTCTATTGCAGGTATTAGTTCCATGAATAATTTATCAGACCTTTCTCAGATATTAGCTGTTGGAACAGACGGTGTCGATTTTAATATATCAAGTGCATCTGGCACACATACTTTCAACATTCCTGATGCGAGTACAAATAAACGAGGATTATTAAATAGTAATGATTATACAAGGTTTAATAATAAACAGGATGCAATGGATTATGTAACTGATTCCAGAGGAGGGTATTTAAGGGCTGTTGATTTTAATATCTTTAATAACAAACAAGATGCATTAACAAATCCAATAACTGGAATTGGAACAAGCGGTCAACTTTCATTTTTTAATGGGACTAGTTCAATGACATCAAGTTCCAATTTATTTTGGAATGAATCAGATAAAAGGTTGGGGATTGGAACAAATACTCCTGAATCGCCTTTGCACATTAAACAAGGAACATATAATGAATTTGGTTTATTGTTAACTTCACCTGAATTACCACCAAGTTATATTGATCCTAATCCTCCAGCATATGGTTCTTCAATTGGTTTTGTATCAAATGTTGGAGCGGGAACGGTTTCTAATTCGGGTTCATTTCAACTTGATGTTGTTGGTAATATGGTATTTAGAACTAAACAATCAGGGATGTACTTTGATAATTTTGATGGAAATGGAAATGGCTATATTAGTTTTAGAGTGGGGCCTGAAGGTGGCCCATATCATGGAATGAATTTAGATAAAGATGGTAATCTGCAAGCTGATGGTAATGTTAAATCAGGATCTGTCATTTTGACTTCGGATCTTAGATTAAAGAAAAATATTAAACCAATTACTAATTCGTTAACTACTATTCAAAAGTTAAGTCCGGTAAGTTATGAGAAAAAACAAAGTATACAAGCTACAGATTATACAACAATAGAAAACGGCTTCATTGCTCAAGAATTACAAAAGATACTTCCTGACTTGGTACATGAATCTGCTGATAAGGATAAGTTGTTGAGTGTAAACTATACTGCAATAATCCCAATTCTAACAAAAGGGATTCAGGAACAACAAGCTATTATTGAAGACCAAAAAAAGCGCTTAGATGCACTAGAAAAGTTGGTAAATGAGTTAATAAAAAAACAATAGTTATTTTTTAACAGGGTTAAGTTTTGCTAGGTTTTTATAAAATGAAAATTTTAATGATATTTTGCTTAAATTAGCTTCTCAATTTAATAATATGAAGAAGCTATTAGGTCTTATTGCATTATTTCTGTTTTCTGTAAATTTCGGTACAGCGCAAGCCGACCGTTGGCAGCAGCATATCAATTATAATATCAAAGCAGCATTGGATGTAAATACCAATATTATAAAAGGAACAGAGGAAATTGTTTATACCAATAATTCAACCGATACTTTACGTAAAGTATATTTTCATTTATACTGGAATGCTTTTCAGCCCTATTCGTCCATGGATATTCGTAGCAGAGAATTGGGAAAAAATACCATGACGAGTAGAAGAGGTGATGTGATCAAAGATTGGGACGCGCGCGTTACCGATCGTATACAGAAATTAACACCTGCTGAAATTGGATACCAAAGAGTCAGTCAAATTTTAATTGGCGGTAAGCAGCAAAAATTAATTGAACACGAAACTATTTTAGAAGTACAATTAACCAATCCAATTGCACCAAAAACTTCTGCAAAATTATCATTGGTATTTGAAGCACAAGTGCCAAAGCAAATTCGTCGTTCAGGTAGGGACAATGCCGAAGGTGTTCGTTTCTCCATGAGTCAATGGTATCCTAAAATGGTAGAGTATGATTATCAAGGCTGGAGTACAAATCCTTATATCGCACGTGAATTTTATGGCGTATGGGGCAATTTTGATGTAAGCTTACAATTAGCTAAAAACTATACGGTTGCTGCAACAGGGGTTTTACAAAATCCAAATGCAGTTGCAAATGCGCAAGGATTAAAAACTTGGAATTTTAAAGGAAATAATATTCATGATTTTGTTTGGGCTGCAGATGATCAATTCAAACATTTGTCTAAGGAAGTCCGCAAGGGTTTAACAATACATGTTTATTATAAAGAGAAAGATGCAAAATCAGATAGTGCATGGGCCAATATATTATATGCTGCTGAAAAAGTATTGCCTTATATCGAAAAAAACTTTGGTGCATATCCTTACCCACAATATTCATTTATTCAAGGAGGGGATGGCGGCATGGAATATGCGATGGCAACTTTAATTAAAGGCCCAAGTTTAGGTACGGTGTTTCATGAGTGGATGCACAACTGGTATCAGCAGGTTTTAGGAAGTAACGAAAGTTTGTTTGCTTGGATAGATGAAGGCTTTGCAACATTTGCGGAAAGTAAAGTATCAAGATGGTACGATGCAAATGCAGCTGCGCAATCTCCTTTTATTAGTGAGCGTGCAAAGGCACAAGTACTTGCGAGTGTGGAAAAAGCAAAATTAGATTTGCCTTTAACCCAAGCGGGAAGTTATGCAGGCTATATGGCTTTAGCTAAGAGTGGATTGGAAGAGCCAGCAAGTACACATGCCGATCATTTTAATACCAACTATGCCTATAGTAATGCAGCTTATTCAAAAGGAGCAACCTTGTTAGGGTTGTTAGGCTATGTCATTGGAGATTCAGTGCGTGATGCGGTTTTATTAAATTATTATAACACTTGGAAATTCAAACACCCCAATGCAAATGATTTTTTCCGTGTAGCTGAAAAAACGAGTGGATTGCAATTGCAATGGTTAAAAGAATATTGGGTGAACTCAACCAAAACAATTGATTATGGTTTGAATGATATTCAAGCAGGAAATAATACAGCGATCATTAGCATACAACGATTAGGTAAACTACCTATGCCTATTGAAGTTTTGATTACTTATAAAGATGGCACAACTGAATTACATTATATGCCACTTGATTTAATGTTAGGTGCAAAAGGCACAGAAAGCTCAGTTAACCGCATCGTACATAAGAGTTGGCAATGGGTTGCGCCAACCTATACTTTTGAAACTAGCAAACCATTATCTGCTTTAAAATCAATAGAAATTGATCCAAGCTATCGCATGCCGGATTTAAATAGAAGTAATAATAAATTAGAAATACCTAACTAATAAAATAATTAAGGCTTCTTAACTTGAATGATAAATTTTTCTTGAAAATATGCTTCTGGGAAAATATCATAGATAGACATCATTTTAGGACGTACACCACTTTCAAAAATTTCTTGGTGTAAGTCGCCACCTTTAAGGCAAATCAATCCATTGGGTTGGTTCGCCTTTTTTATTAGTAATGGTCCAGCCCATCTCCATAAATCTTTCAATGGCGCAACGGCGCGACTAATGGCGTAATCAAACTTTTTGTTTTTAATTTCCTCGGCTCGGGTATGCTTCGTTGTAATATTTTTTATTCCTGCCATCTCGCAAACGGCATCTACCACTTTTAGTTTTTTAGCAATACTGTCCACTGCTAAAAACTGTACATCAGGAAAAAAAATAGCCAAAGGCACACATGGGAATCCACCACCACAGCCAATATCAATCACCTGTGTACCTTTTTCCCAATCCGCAATGGCAGCTATGGAAAGGCTGTGTAATACATGGTGTAAATATAGTTGTTCAATATCTTTACGGGATACAACATTGATTTTCGCATTCCAATCCTTATATGCTTCTTCCAAGGTCGCAAACTGTTGTAGTTGATGCGGCGTGAAGTCGGCAAAATATTTTGTGATTAGTTCCAATTTTTCTGTGGGGCTTTCCATACGCTAGGCAAGGTAAATAAATAATAGAACATAGACCAAAAATCAAATAAAATAAACCAAGGCCAAAGATCCAATTCATTTAACTTTTTCATAGTGCCTCTTAAAATACTTCCTTGTACAATCAAGCGAAGTGCCCATAAGCTAATCAATAAAATATATTGTTGGGTAAGTATGAGTGCTGCAATAAAAATAGGATACACTAAAAATTGACTAAATGCAAATAAACCAAGTAATGCCGCGTGGGATGTTTTATAATACTTACTCGTAGTATAATGACGATACTTTTGATTCATCCAATCCTGAAAAGTTGTTTTGGGCTCACTAATCGTGTGTGCATCATGATCAATCACAATGGCCGTGTTGTTTTTATTGGCCACCTGATTGATGAATAAATCATCATCCCCGCTAGGCATCTGATTAATGGAGGAGAAACCTTTGTTGCGTAAAAACACTTCTTTCTTATAAGATAAGTTGCGGCCAACACCCATATAAGGCATGCCAGCAATGGCATAGGAGAAATATTGTAATGCAGTTTGAAAAGTCTCAAAGCGAATTAACTTATTTAGGATGCCTGGCTTTTTTCTGTAAGCGCCATATCCTAATACAATTTCAATATCATCATCATAGCCATCCTGCATTAATTGCATCCAATGTTCGCTAGCAGGAACACAATCTGCATCGGTTAATAATAAGGTTTCGTTTTTCGCAGATTTAATTCCAATAGACAAAGGGAATTTTTTTCCATTAATCATTTTAGCTTCCTGAGAAAGTAAAACGGGGTTTAAATTTTTAAATGATTTTTTAAATTCTTCAATCAAATATTTTGTTTCATCTTCTGAATTATCATTCACTAAAACAACCTCATGGGTCGTACTGTATTTTTGTACCAATACCCCTGGTAAATTATTCGCCAAATTATGAGCTTCGTCGCGCGCGCATATTACTACTGAAATAGGGTGTTCTACATTTACTTGCTTGGTTTTTTTCTTATAAAGAGCAAGTCTGAGGAAAAAAAACAAATAATAAAATAACTGTACGGCTATAATAAATACAAAAGCGCCTATCAATATAGTAGATAGTAATGGGTTGGTTAACATGCTACAAAAGTAAAGCATGCCGGGACAGCTTATACACTTGAATATTGAATGTGGAAAACATCCTTTTTGACCTTACCTTTGTCCCATGGCGGCATTAACATTTGAATTGCAAACCCAAAGTAAAACAGGCTCGGCTAGGGCTGGTAAAATTACCACCGATCATGGGGTGATTGAAACACCTATATTCATGCCAGTTGGAACCATTGGTTCGGTAAAAGCAGTGACACAGCAGCAACTGAAAAAGGACATCAATGCCCAAATTATATTGGGTAATACTTATCATTTATACCTAAGACCAGGGCTTGAAGTACTTGAGGCTGCTGGTGGCTTGCATCAGTTTATGGGTTGGGATCGCCCCATATTAACCGATAGTGGTGGCTATCAGGTTTTCTCTTTAGCGAACAACCGTAAGATTAAGCCAGAGGGCGTAATATTTCAATCGCATATTGATGGCAGCAAACATTTGTTTAGCCCCGAAAAAGTGATGGATATTCAAAGAACCATTGGTGGTGATATTATTATGGCCTTTGATGAATGCCCGCCTTTTCCAAGTGAATATGATTATGTTAAAAAGAGCATGGATTTAACCCATGTATGGTTGGATAAATGTGTGCATCAATTTGATAACACGCCTGATAAATATGGATATACACAAAATTTATTTCCCATTGTGCAAGGGGGAATTTATGAAGATTTAAGAAAGGCATCCTGCGAATACATCAGTTCAAAAAATGCAGTGGGTAATGCCATCGGCGGATTAAGTGTGGGAGAGCCTGAACAACAGTTATATGATTTTACAGCATTGTGTTGTGAAAATTTACCAGTGCATAAGCCCAGATATTTAATGGGCGTGGGAACACCTTGGAATATTTTAGAAGCCATTGATTTGGGTGTGGATATGTTTGATTGTGTTATGCCAACACGCAATGGTCGTAATGGAATGATATTTACTTCGCAAGGGGTGATCAATATTAAGAATTTGAAATGGGCGAAAGATTTCTCCCCCTTAGATCCAGGGTTACCTAATGAATTAAGTCAATATTATACCAAAGCATACTGCAGACATTTATTTATGGCAGATGAAATATTAGGCTTGCAATTGGCAAGTATTCAGAATCTATCTTTTTATCTTTGGTTAGTAGGAGAGGCGCGAAAACATATACAATTGGGAGATTACTCCAGTTGGAAAACAAGTATGGTAGCACAAATTAGTCAACGCTTATAACCAAACATTAATTGAAAAAATTAGATTGGTACATATTGAAAAAGTTTTTGGCGGTTTTTTTCTTCGCCATATTTTTATTTGCAGTGATAGCCGTAGTGATTGATGCAAGTGAAAAAACAGATGACTTTGTAAAATCTGGATTATCCGCAGGCGAAGTGATTACTCATTATTACTATGGATTTATACCACATATCATCGCTTTATTATTCCCCCTATTTGTTTTTATCGCTGTAATTTTCTTTACTTCCAAAATGGCCGGACAGACAGAAATTGTGGCCATCATTGCAAGTGGGGTTTCCTATAATCGTTGGTTAAGGCCCTATGTGTTGGGCGGTGCATTGTTGGGTTTATTTTTATGGGTATCCAATCAATGGATTATTCCAAAAGCTGAAAAAATCAGAGGTGGATTTGAAGCTACTTATATTGATGCGCGTTCAAGTTATAATGCGTTATTGCAAAGTTCGACAGATATTTATTTTAAAATTGATTCATCAACCTATGCAGGTATCTATGGCTATGACACAGCAACCAATCGAGGCAGTAATTATTTTTCCTATCAAGTAAAAAATGGGAAAGTAATTTCAAATATAAGAGCTGAAATGATTTTATATGATACCGCTAACAAAGATTGGCTTTTGAATGAAGTGATTGAAAGAAAAGTTTTTGATAATAGAGAAACGGTTTCTTACACACAGAGTATGCATAAAAAGCTTGCATTTAAACCTGTTGATTTAGAAAAAGACAGATACACTAAAGACAAACTAACCACACCGCAACTTATCCAACAAATCAAGTTGGAAGAAATGAGGGGCTCTGAGGGAACGAATGAATTAAAAATTGAAAGGTATCGTCGTGATGCAACCCCTGTTACCGTATTGTTACTTACTTTAATTGGGGCCATCATTGCAGGCCGTAAAATTAGGGGTGGCAGCGGTTCGCATTTGGCTATGGGATTCGCTATAGCAGCCTTATTTATTATTACAGATCGATTCTCTACAATATTTTCAACCAAAGGGAATTTGCCTCCGATGATAGCTGCCTGGATACCCAATTT
>CALLKA010000104.1 GCA_938008665.1 uncultured Bacteroidota bacterium | reverse complement strand
ATAAAAGTAAATTATCTTGTAATTTATTTAATCTATTTTCCGGAATTATAATAGGAGAAACCTTAAATGAATTCTCGCCATAAAATTCGATTTTATTGAAGCCACCATATGCAGCAGCTATTTGATCTTGGCAACCTACATTCTCATTTAAAACATTTTGCTCAATAAATATTGCCTGTTTTGCAAGTTCATTTTTGCTTATATGTTTTCCTTTTAGAGCATTTAATGCATTAAGCATCCCTACAGTAAACGAGCTGCTTGAACCTAGTCCAGAACGCGCAGGCAAATCACCATCATGATGTAATTCAATTCCTTGGTCCCAATTTATATGTTGTAGTAACCCCTTGATTGCCGGATGCTTTATATCTTCAATGTTTAAAACATCTTCGATTTGGGAATATACAAATCTATATTTATGATCAAAAAATTTAGGCAAAAATCTACAGGAAATATAACAATATTTATCAATGCTTGTAGATATTACTGCACCGCCATTTTCTTTAAACCACTGATTTAAGTCTGTCCCTCCTCCAAAAAAGGATATACGATAGGGTGTTTTTGTTATTATCATAATTAATTATCGATATTTTATTTATCTCTGTATGCTAGAATTGGATTGTCAATTGGCCAAAATATACCGATTTTAGGGTCATCCCACTTAATAGTAAATTGTTCATCAATATCAGGATACCTTCCTTCATATGACCATTTATAAAAAAATGTTGCAGATTCACTTAAAACTAAATGTCCATTTGCAAACATTGGAGGTATAAATACTTGAATTCTGTTTTTTTCAGATAAGATTATTGAGTCCCATTTTAAATAATTAGGTGATTCCTTTCGATTGTCAATTATAACCAATAAAATTTCACCAGACAAGCATGTTACTAGTTTATGAGCTTTAGAATCTCCATGCATTCCTCGTAAAACATTTTTTCTAGAAATTGACACTTTATCGTGATTGAAAATTATATTATCAAAATCTCCAGTTTTGTAAACCGTATATAATTCACCTCTAAAATCTTCGAAAGATTCTGGTTTGAATATTTTTATTTCTGGAAATATCATTATAGTAAATTAAAAGTGATTGAGCAATTAATTATTTGAGAAATTTTATACAATAACGCACAAAACTGCGCACATTTAACCTATTTTTCAACCTTTTTCGATAACCCATAAATAAAAAATCAAACATGTAAAGTACTTGATTTTCAGATTATTAATTATTTACGACTATCTGTAAATACCCAGTATTAGTGTGGACCACACTAATCCAAAATCCTACCCCATTAACTTCATAAATACACCCACATCCTTCAACATTTTCTCAGTAAACTCTAGGGGTTGGTATAAGGCTACACGTATTTTTTTATCAATCAAGGTTTCCGCCTTTTCTATTAATTGATATAAATAGCTCTTATCAACATCGCCCACTATTACTAAATCCACAAAGGGATTGTTTTTTCCTAAGGCTAAATCTCCGGTTAGGTAAACTTCATCTACATTTCCCAACTTATCCAATACATTCTCAATAATCTGATCCAAGCCAACATATTGCATAATCACCCCTCGTAAGGATTTGAACATGGGGTGTTTTGTATTTACAGCGTAATGTTTTGTTTTGGTGTTTTCATCATCGTTTTGCTCCTGTATGAGTTGCATATCCGATAACTTATTTAATTCCAAACGCACTGTGTTACTGCTTACGCCTAAGTCACGTTCCAAACCGCGCAAATACACGGTGCTAGCGGGGTTGAGTAGCAATTTGGTGAGTAACTGCACTCTTATTTTACCAGTAAAAATTTTATCTAAGATCATTGGGGTAGATGAGAAGTTCAAGAAAGTATATGACGGCTTCGCCGTTCTGAGTCACATTTTAATCATGCAAACTCAATATTTTTCAACAAATATATCGCAATATTGAGTAGTTTAATTAATAATTATTGAGTAAAATAAAGAACAATTAATTTGCTTTAGAAGTTCCTACCCCCCCCCCCCCCGTCATATCCAATATCTTGGTTTGAAGGCTAGGGTCCAAGCGTTCAAAAATGCTATTATTACTAATAAACTCAGGGACCAATTCCTTCATTTTACCCACCAGTTCCATTTCATTGGATACTTTCGAAGCCGAAGTCACTAATAACCTCAAATCATTAAAGCTTTCATTAATACTGGTAAGTTCCACCTCTCTTACTTTAGCAATCAATATTTTATCGTGGTAAGTAGCTAGGGTATTTTCAGCGTCGTTTAATAATTCCTCATATAATTTTTCACCAGGGCGTAAACCACTGTAAGTGATATTAATATCAATATTTGGAATCATACCATACAAACGAATCATTTTTTTAGCTAAGTCGGCAATAGCCACCGGTTGTCCCATATCAAAAACAAATATCTCACCACCATTGCCCATACTACCCGCTTCCAACACCAATTGACAAGCTTCGGGGATGGTCATGAAGTAGCGTGTAATATTTGGATGCGTAACTGTTAAGGGTCCGCCTTTTTCAATTTGTTCCTTAAACCTGTTAATTACCGATCCATTACTACCAAGCACATTTCCAAAACGAGTAGTAATAAATTTAGTCACAATATCTTTTTCACTCGATAATCCTTGCACGTAAATTTCAGCCATGCGTTTACTTGCACCCATTACATTGGTAGGGTTCACCGCTTTATCGGTGCTGATCATTACAAACCTTTCAGCTTGGTATTTTACTGCAAGGTCAGAAACTATTTTAGTGCCTATCACATTATTTCGAACTGCTTCCGTTGGGCATAGCTCCATCATAGGAACATGCTTATAGGCTGCTGCATGGTATACATAATGCGGTTTAAAATTTTCAAATAACCCCTCAATTCTTTTTTCATTCGTGATATCCGCTAAAAAAGATATGCAGTTTACACGTGTACCGCGTTCTTGTAATTCTAATTCAATATTATGCAGCGGAGTTTCAGCTTGGTCGCACATAATAATCATCTCAGGTGCATAAGGAATTAACTGCCTAACAATTTCACTTCCTATGGAACCTGCCGCACCAGTAACCAATACACGCTTACCTTTTATTTGTGAACGAATTTGATTATTATTGATCACAATAGGGTCACGCTCTAATAAATCCTCAATCTTAATAGTCTGTAATTGATTGCTGCTGAACTTACCCTCTGCCCATTTACTATAAGGTGGTACACTTAATACTTTAATATCATGGTCCAAACAAAAATCAACCAATTCGTTTTTTCTTTTGGTGGGCATTGTAAAGCTGGCTATAATTAATTCATCAACGGGCTGTAGCGCAACTAATTTTGCAAACTCTTCAAATCGTATTACTTGAATTCCATTTAAATTTTTCTTAGTTTTCTTTTTATCATCGTCAACAAAGGCAAGAATATTGATATTGGAAGCTCCGTTATTTTCAAGCACGCGCTGTGTGGCAACCCCTGTATCGGCAGCACCAAAAATCACGACGCTCTTTTTTTTCATCTTGTAGTTTTTGGCATAGGCAAACAGAAACTTAACGAGTACGCGGTAGCTCATTAATAATAAAAAGCTAAAACTTGTATAAACAATTAATATAGAAGTGCTTAAAATAAACTGGCTTTTTGCCGCCGACGATATAGCATTGATTAAAAACAACATGAGCGATGAGGCTAATATTGAAACTGCAATACGAACAGCATCCTGCAAACCCGTATATCTGACAATACCCGAATAGGTTTTAATCCCATTAAACACCAAGGTATTAATGATTAATAATAAACCTATAGAATTTATTACATGCGCCCAATCCGTTCCAATTAATGTTAAGTTTTGCCTTATAGCAATAGCTAATAAAAAGGAAAACAAAGTAGCCCCAATGTCAATTAAAAATATCACCCATCTTGGGACAATACTGAAATTTTTAAACATGAATTTATCGTTTTGAAACATTCAACGGGGGGATTGAATTAATTATTTAATGCCAAATAAATTATTATACTAAGCAATCATTTTTTTATACAAACTAGTAAACACCAAATACAATACCGTTAAAAAGCCAGCCAAAAATCCACCAAGCAATAATGATTTTTTCTTACTCACTCTATCCTTATCCAAAGGCAAAATAGGACGGTCAATAACCTGTATTAATGGTGTTTCCTTGCGAAGGGAAACTTTTGAAAGCTCAAGGTTGGCGACCAACTGGGTGAGAATAGCTGTATTGGCTTGCACATCTATTTGACGCCTAGTACTTGGAGTTTTCTTAACATTAAAAGCTGGGTTTAAATTATACACATTATCGCTTGCTGCTGCAACACCAGTGATTGCATTATTTAATTCAGCTCGAATACTATCGGCCTGTTTTTGTAAAATTTCCACATTCATTCGGGATTTTTTACTTTTTATTTCCACATAATAATCGGAAGTTACTTTTGCTAAAGTTTCACAAAACTCTTTTGAAAAACCTTCTTCAATGGAATTAACAGTAACATTGATAATGCTTATTTTTTTATCCGTTTGTGCTACAGATAAATTATTGGTAACAATTCCAAGAAAAATATTTTTCAATATTGAATCCTGTTGTAAAGTAAAATTGCTTCTATCGCTAGTTACAGGGAATTGAATGTTTTTTAACGATGGGCTTTTTCCCCAACCTTCTCTCATTTCATTAAATTCAATATAGTATTCTGCCAAACTAATTGTTTTACCTTTAAACTCCACAGGAGATAACAATGTTTTTTCAACAATTTTACGGCTTTTCATTAAAGCCATTAAATTAGCCCCCGAAAATGCACCTCCTGCGCCACCGCCTCCTAAATCTATACCAAAGGAACTCGCTAAACCCAATGCCCCACTTAAACCACCACCGGCACTTTTTTCATCTTCCATGGCAAAAGTTAAATCGGCTTTGTAAATGGGTTTTTGAAAAAAAGCATAAGTAAGTCCAATAGCGCCGCCAAGGGCACTCATCACTATTATGAGTTTCCACTTGGTTAATAGAAACTGATACCATTCCCGAATTTTAAAAATGAGTTCCTTTAAGGAAATTTCATCATTATCAAAATTAGTATTGTTTGAAGTATTTTCTGATTGCATGGTTTTCAATTTTTAACTTACTTGGTTAACAATTTAACTGTAGCCAAGGCTGCAATAAGTTGGGTAATGACGGTAAAGTATTGTAGAGTTACATTTAAGGCTTTGTCCTTACGTGAATTCGTTTCAGGGATCACAACTTCACTTCCTGGTTTTACTTTGGGGTTTATTCTAAATAATCCAAAGTCCTTCATTCTTGCCGATTTCCCATTGGCGTATACTACATAAGCTTTACTCCTACGTGAATATTCCGAAACACCGCCAGCTGCCGATACACAGTCGCCAATCGTTAAGCCTTCCTCATATACAATATTGGTAGGCCTTAATACACCACCACTTATTTTAACCTTATTATCTAATTTCGGTACCACTATTTCATCCCCATCCATTAATATTAAATCTGAATTTGTTCCAGGATGTTTAATCACTTCATTTAAATCAATCGCAATTTGATAAACATCGTCCTGTAATTCCTGATACATCATATTCAAGGTATCCTTTAAATTTTTGCGTTGCATTTCATTCAGCTTCGTACTCATGGTTAAGCTTGTATTGGTGGTGTTACTATTGCCATTTTTTATTTCGTCGGCCATCAATTGTTTTTCTTCCTCCAACCTGGCGTTTTGTTGTGCCTTGAACTTTTCAACATAAGCTTTTTCAATATTTGCTTTTGTTTCATCCGATTTTAAACTATCCAACTCATACCTTTTGCGTTTGATAAAGGCAAATTCACCACTAGAACCATCAATCAACCCGCCTGCGCGTGTAATAATATCACTCACCCTGTCCAACCTACTTGCCAATGCAAAATTACCAGTGTTTTGCACCTGGCCTGTAATTTTAACAATGGCTGGTTGCGTATATCCTGTTTGCTTAGTAATAGTAACTACATCCAATGGTTGTAAAATAAAATTTTCATTCCCTGAATTAAAACTTAAATCCCCATTAATTTCAGTTTGTAAAATAGTAGCTACATTATTGTTGGTTACTTTATCCCCAAATTTTAATTGCCTTGCTACTTCCACTTTTTTATTGGCGATATAAGTAAAGCCCCCTGCTAATAAAATTAAATCCTTCACCGTCATGCTATCAATGTAATTAAACTTACCTGGATTTTTTACTTCGCCCATTAAATCAATCGCCAATGAATCTCGCATTTCTAAAACACTGCTGATATACAATTCATCCTCCCGTTGTAATAAAATATTTTCGGTTGGATCATTTTTCAATGCCTTGGTTAAATTCACCGTAATAAGCTCCTTTAATAAATTTGGCTTTAATCTTATTAACTGTGCACGACCTGTATAAGCGTCCTCCTTTAAACCATCGGCACGTTGCACCAAATCAGCAACACGCATGCCTGGTGTAAGTTCATATAAATCAGGTCTGAAAATGGCACCTGATAATTTTACCCTGTTTTCATAACGGTCTAAAATTTTAGAAATAAATATTTCATCGCCGCCCTGTGGTTGGTATTTTGCAAAATCGGTTTTTGCTAAATCCTTCACCGCTTTTTCCTTGCCATTTTTTTGAATAATTTTTACCCATGCAGTATAAGCCGTATCATCAAAACCACTTGCATATTGTAAAAACTGATTAAAATTTTCATTGCCTATAAGTTCAAAAATACCTGGGCGTTTTACTTGACCTTTAATTTCAATTCTATTTTTATACGGAGGAACACGCACCACATCATTGTCCTTTAATCCAATATTTTGTGACTGATCTCCGTTCTGCATGAATTGATACAAATCAATTTTCTTAAACGGCTTGTCATTTCGGATTAATTCAATTTGTCGGTAACTACCAATTTCACTTGGGCCTCCCGCCTCAGTTAATAAACTCAATATATTGGATAAGGAAGATACATTATACACCCCACTTTTATTTGCACCTATTACGGTAACATGTATGGTACGAATATCTCCAAGGGTTAATGCCAATTTAGATTCACCCCTTGCAATACTAGGATAGGCAGTGTTCGCCATTTGTTGTTTTATTTTTTCAATGGCTGCTTCAATCGTTAAACCGGCAACTTTAATGGGGCCTACATTTTGTACCTGTATACGACCTTCATTGGAAACTGTAATATCCTCGGCATATTCCTGCACACCATACACGACTAATTTCAACACATCATTGGGTCCAATTTCATAATTCAATGGGGTAGCAATATTTTGATTGGAACTTAAGCCGGTGTTGTTTTGATTAAATAATTCAGATCCATAAATTAATGGATTAATAGGCATAAAATTAAAGAAGTCCAAACTATCCGATTTTTTTGAAGTACTATCGTTTCGGCGATTACTTTGTTTTTTCAACAAAGGTGATTTATTGCCATTAGTTGGTTTTGCATTAGCTAACCTTGCTTTTAATTTTGCAAATTCACTCGCCGACATTCCTTTGGCCATGGCTTGTTGTTCCACTTGGTCAATACTTACGCCGCCTTGTTTAAGCTGTTGTTGAATTTGTCCAATTTCAGCCTCGGTTAAAGCATCCACTTTAATAGTGCTTAAATCCTTGCCGCTTAAAGCCCCTTGCGCAAAGCTTACATTGGTAATAAATAAAAAAGCCAGAATGAATAATAAAAACCTCATAGGTTATGTTTTGTTAATTTGAATATTTTGGATATAGCTACGCTTTTCTAAGTCACATAAAATGAACGAGTTATGATATACTTAGTAGCAGATAAATTTTTAGGGGGGTAATGCGAAATTACATTAAAATTGTATAGATAATGTAATATGTATGAGTTAATTTTTGATAATATTAAGGTAACATGATCATAACGATTTAACCCCATCATTTATTGCTGATAAAGTATACGCTCATGATATGTTTATACGCGTTTGGATGATGAATATTTCACCCTTTTTGCCCAAACAAAAATTATTATTCGTTATTTTTACATTATATACATAAATCATATGAATTTATTTCGTAAAATATTGATAATCAGTGCATTATTTTTGTTCGCCTTCAATGGATTCGCACAAAATGGCAGCATGAATGTGGCCAATATGACCAATGAGCAGCTGATGCAATTGGTGAGTCAATACCAATTAACAGGTTTAACTGGACCTGAATTAGAGGCAAAAGCAAAGGAAAAAGGCCTTTCTAATGACCAAATACAGGCTTTAAAAGCAAGAATGTCTAGCTTAAATCAAGGGAATTTGGGCAAAAATCCGCAAAATGCAACAGATCCATATACCCAACGCAAAAAAATTGGGATAAAATCAGGTTTATATAAGGAAGAAGATAGCTTGAGCCTAAATACCCTAAAAGTGTTTGGCGCAGATATTTTTGAGGAGGAATTTTTGAATTTTGAACCTAATTTATCCATTCCTTCACCCAAAAACTACATGATTGGCACTAATGATCAAATCATTGTAGATGTATTTGGTGTAAGTGAACGAACTCAAAAGTTAAATGTAAGTACCGAAGGGTTTATTCGTTTCCCTAACCTAGGTCCAATTAAAGTTGCAGGCTTAACCTTGGAAGAGGCACAACAAAAAATTAAAATTGCACTCACAAAAATTTATCCCACCATTGGTTCTGGTAAAACACAGGTTAATGTTTCCGTAGGCGATATTCGTAGTATTCGTGTTACTGTTGTGGGTGAAGTAAAAAGACCAGGCTCGTATAGCCTTTCTTCTCTTTCCACTTTAATGAATGCATTATATACTTCAGGAGGACCAAATACCATTGGTTCCTTTCGTAATATATATTTAATGCGCAATGGAAAGGAACTAGTGAAATTTGATTTGTATGATTTTTTACTAAAAGGTGATTTATCAAAAAATAAATTATTAATGGATGAGGATGTGATTCGTGTTGCACCCTATACCAACCGTGTGGCCGTAAAAGGGGCAATAAAAAAACAAGCCTTATATGATGTGGAGGAAAAAGATCATTTGGGAGATATATTAAAATTTGCTGGTGGATTTGCAGATATGGGCCACAAGGATTTTGTGCGCGTAAAACGTGTGGGTGATAAAAACAAAGAAATACTCACTGCAAAATCAAATCAATTTGACAGCTTTAATTTAATCTCAGGAGATACAATACTTATAGACACTATTGCCTCATCCTATGCAAACAGAGTGCATATTCAAGGTTCTATCTATTATCCTGGTGAATATGGTTTGAATGAAGTGCCTACCTTAAAGGATTTATTATTGCTAGCACAAATAAAGGAAAATAGTTATTTTGATCGTGGTGCTTTAATACGTTTGAAAAGCGATTTTACTCCAAGTTTTTTAAATTTTAATTTAAACGAAATTTTATCTGGTAAAACAAATATGCAATTGCAAAAAGAAGATTCCATTTTTATTTACCAAAAGGATGCCATCAGAGAACAATTCTATGTGTCTATTAATGGGGAAGTAAATGCACAGGGCACTTATAATTACAAAGATAGTATGCGTTTAATGGATTTAATTTTAATGGCTAAAGGAATTAAAGATGGTGCTACCTTACAAAAAATTGAAATATCCAGACGTGTTAAAGAATTAGAA
This sequence comes from uncultured Bacteroidota bacterium, assembly GCA_938008665.1. GTDB lineage: Bacteria > Bacteroidota > Bacteroidia > Chitinophagales > Chitinophagaceae > Sediminibacterium. The sequence goes on along the minus strand of CALLKA010000104.1, from coordinate 44 downwards.
AACGAAAAAGAAACTTTTAAATACGCAATTGTTAGAGAAATTAA
>CALLKA010000103.1 GCA_938008665.1 uncultured Bacteroidota bacterium | reverse complement strand
GAAATGGTCAGATGCTGCAGTGCCAACGATCACTACGGCTGCTAATGCAATTGATTTAATTACTTTAATATATGACGGGACTCATTATTATGGATCTTGTTTACAAAATTTTTAAAAAATGCATAAAATTATTTACCTATTTCTATTATTTTCAATTTATTCTAACGCGCAAGTGATTCCGATTGGCACAGTGATAAAGGGTAAACGTTTACCAACTTTATTTTCAGAAAATGTTCCTTATGAGGATAATAGTTCCGCGACTTTGTATGGCAGCATAAAGATTAATGATTCAAAATTAAGTATAGTTGAAAATGGCTTTGTGATTTTATTGAATTCAGATGCGCAATCACCAAATATTTCATATGGAAGAAAGGTTATGGTCTCCGGCGGCACTGCTAATTTCCAGACAACTTTGAATGACTTTGCATCCAATACAACCTATAAATATCGTGCCTATGCTAAAAATAGCAAAGGAGAATATGCTTATTCGCAAATTATCACTTTTACAACTTTTAGAAATTATTGTGAAATTAATCCTTGTAAAAATGCGGGTACTTGTACAAGTTATTTCAGTGGAGCAGTTTGCTTATGTACTATTAATTTTTGTGGTGATTGCTGCGTACAACTTGCTGATGCAAGTTGTCCTGGTGGAGGCGAACAATTATGCCCCGACCGCGTAGATTCACCTATTGCTTATGCAGATAATTTAGATAAAAATAAATTTCAAAATAATATTATAAAAACTGCTACTTTTAAAAATATCTGGGTAAATACGGGGAAAGCAATTCTAGATGAGTTAATGATTAATTCAATGAAATAGCATTAATCCAATTCAATCATTGGGTCCCAGAATAGTTTTTCAAAGTTAAGGACGGTGTCGTTCTTGACTTTTATTTTTTCTTTGGCTAAGAGTTCTTGCATTTTAGTAGGCGTTTCAAAATGCGCTTTCCCGGTGAGCATGCCGTTTCTATTTACAACACGATGTGCAGGGACTTTTGGTTTTACATGATGAGATGCATTCATGGCCCATCCCACCATTCGGGAACTCCCCCCAGTCCCTAAATACTTTGCAATGGCACCATAGCTGGTAACCCTGCCTTTGGGAATAAGGCGTACAACATCAAATACGTTTTGAAAAAAATCATTCGTCTTTGCCGTGTATTGCATTGGGACTTTTAATTTTACTTAATTCTTTTATAAGTAATAACCTCGTTTTAACTGGTTCTGGAACTGCTTCATATTGATAAGGACAATGTCTGCAGGCATTACCACAACAATAACCTCTTTCCTTGTGGTAAGCTGCTGTAAATACCCATTTCCCGTCTGGGTCCTTATAATATTGTATTCCTTCAATCATTTTTTTAATTTTCGGTAGTTCCTTAACGCTTATAACAGCTAAAGGACTTTTTTGTTTGCCCTAAATCAATTTATTGGCTTTATCCCTCTTTCCCTTTTCGCATCATGGGTTTCAGTAACTTCAAATTCAGCAATAATTTCCTTTAGTTGCTCATCCTTGGCTTTGGGTAATTCCTTATCAATCTTAAATTCAATATAATGGATTCGATTGCTCCCGGCTATATTTAAACCTTCATAATAAGTTTTGATAGCACATCTTGAATCTATATGCGGTTCCCCATATATATCTTCACTTTGCTTTACTAAGGTTAAGTCAAATAACTTTATCACTGCCATGGTAAATTCAAATAGGTTAGGGCTATCTGTTTTTAAATGCACTGATCCCCCGGGTTTTAAAAATTGCTGATACAACCTTAAAAATTGCGGATGTGTTAAACGCTTTTTTGCTTTGGACAATCTTAATTGTGGATCGGGGAATGTGATCCAAATTTCAGTTACCTCCTCCTTTGAAAAATATTGAATGGCTTGTTCAATTTGCGTTCTTACAAAAGCTACATTTTTAATTCCCTCTTTATTAGCAATACTGGCACCTTTCCAAATACGATTTCCTTTGACATCCAGTCCCAAAAAATTTTGATCTGGAAACATGCGTGCTAGTCCTACTGCGTATTCGCCACGACCACAAGCCAGCTCCAATGTAAGCGGTTTGACTGGTGTTTGTGTAGGCGTATCACTTTTAACAACCGCTAGATTATCCAATGAAATTGGGTAGGGGCCTGTGGCTAGGTTTTCAAAAAACGAATTCCATTTGCCTGGCATGCCTTGGGGGTATTCCAACACATTCTCGTATTCCTTGATCGCTGCAAACTTGATTAATTTTTTCTGCCCCATGCCACAAATATACTTCCTAGAAAGGATTCTAAAGGATTTATCCCAGCATTTATTTTTTATTAGTTATCTATTTACACGTACATTTATATATAAAATTACACGTGCAATGAAAACGAAATTAACCTTAGTCATGGAAGATGACGTGATTTACAATGCAAAAAAATATGCTAAAAAAGCGGAAACCAGTTTATCGTCGATGGTGGAGAATTATTTAAAGGCGGTGGCCAGTGAAAAATCTAAAACTAGAATTAAGGACAGTGCAAAAAAGTTAAATAGTTTGATTGAAAAACATAGAGGTATTATCAGTGTGCCTGATGATTATGATTATAAAAAGGAGATTGGCAACTATTTATTAGCAAAATACAATAAACTTAAATGAAACATATATTTTTAGATATCAATATCATCATTGATATTTTTGCAGCCAGATCACCATTTGATATTAGCGCCATTGAATTATATAGATTAGCGAAAGAAAATAAAATTAAAATTTATATTTCAGCAACATCTTACACCACTATTTATTATATACTTCGTATAAATAAAATAGCCCATAATAAATGTTTGGTAATCATTCAAGATTTATTAAAATGCACCGCTATCATTGCAACTGATCAACCTGTCATCAATAAGGCGGTAAATTCTGGCTTCGATGATTTTGAAGATGGCGTACAATATATTTCAGCTAAATCAACACCTAAGATAAGTCTTATCGTTTCAAGGGATAAGAAAGGGTTTAAAAAAAGTACTATTCCTGTAATGGATGCGTTTCAAGCTTTAGCTTTCATTTAAACCTGTTTTAGTAAGAAAATATTCTTTGCCTATTGTATGATTACTGCGCTAATTTTTATAATTTCATAGATAAGTACTTTAAATATATTTTATGAAATACCTAATTGGCTTTTTGCTTTGTTTGATATTATCAAACTACAGTTTTGTTTACGCGCAGCAGGATGCAAAGTTTAGTGAATATCAAAAGGAGTTCACTACTTATCCTTTTTCGGATCCTGACCCTATTGCTAATTTTTCTAAAATTTATCCTTACTTCCGTTTTGATGGTTTCACCGAAACCGGAGTTCAAAAAAAATGGAAAGTAGTAGAGATTGAAAATGATTTTATCAAAATTTTGATCTTACCAGAAGTTGGAGGTAAAATTTGGGCTGCGATAGATAAAAAAACAAACGAGCCTTTTTTATATTATAATCATACCGTTAAATTTAGAGATGTTGCTATGCGCGGTCCTTGGACCAGTGGTGGTATTGAAGCCAACTATGGTATTATTGGCCACACGCCTAATTGTGCTACGCCGGTGGATTACATTATTACTAAAAAAGAGGATGGGAGTGTGAGTTGCACCATTGGTGTACTTGATTTATTAACGCTCACCAATTGGCGTATGGAAATAAACCTTCCTAAGGACAAAGCTTTTTTTACAACACAATCATTTTGGTATAATAGTACACCTACAGAACAGCCTTATTATCATTGGATGAATGTAGGTTTAAAAGTTAGTGGTAATTTGGAATACATTTATCCAGGCAATAAATACATTGGTCATGAAGGGGAATACAATGATTGGCCAATTAACAAAGACAACGGTAAAAATATTTCCTTTTATAACAACAATAATTTTGGCACGTATAAATCATACCATGTGTTTGGTAAGTACACTAATTTTTTCGGTACCTATTGGCATGACGATGATTATGGCATGGTTCGATATAGTAATCATGATGACAAGGCGGGTAAAAAAATATGGATTTGGGGCTTATCTCGTCAAGGAATGATTTGGGAAAAATACTTAACTGATACGGATCAACAATACACTGAAGTGCAATCGGGGAAATTGTTTAATCAAAATGCAGAAAAAAGTACGTTCACGCCGTTTAAGCATGTAAACTTTTCACCTTATAGTACCGATACCTGGAAAGAATATTGGTATGCAGTGAATAAAACCAAGGGTATGGTGGAGGCTTCAGTGTATGGCGCATTGAATATGGTTCAAAACAATGGCTGGCTTAAAATTATGTTTTGTCCTGTACAACAAATTAATGATGCGATTGAAATTAAAGTAGGCGAAAAAATAATTTATTCAAAACAAGTTTCCTTAGCACCTACTATTAACTTTGTTGATTCCGTTAAATACAATCCAACACAAGGGGATTATGCGGTAAGCATTGGTGGTGTAAAATTGAATTATAGCAGTGCCCCAAGTTCCAATGTGTTGAGTCGTCCAGTGGAAAGCCCTTCCAATTTTGATTGGAACAACGCGAATGGTTTTTATATTAAGGGCAAAGAATTCATGGATCAAAAATTATATGATCAAGCAGAGGCTGCGCTTGCTACTTCACTTAAAATGGATAGCAATAATTTACTAGCCTTAGTTAAGATGTCGTCCTTACAATATCGCAACCACAATTATAGCACTGCTTTAGCTTTAGTTAAAAAGGCTTTAAGTATTGATACCCATAATGGCAGCGCTAACTATTACTATGGTATCATCAATGCAGCATTAGGGAATACGGTTGATGCAAAAGATGGTTTTGATTTGGCTACTTTATCGGCCGAATACAAAACAGGCGCGTACACGGAGTTGGCTAAATTATATTTAGCAGAAAAAAATTACCCCAATGTGATTGACTATTCGAATAAAGCACTTACTTATAACGCCATTAATATTGCTGCGCTTCAATTGCAAGCCATTGCTTTTCGTTATACCAATGACCAATCAAATTATGACAAAACTATTCGAACTATTAAAAGCTATGATCCTTTGAATCACTTTTTGAATTTTGATGCTTATTATAAATTAAGGCATAGTGCAGCTTATGATGAACAAAAAATAAATCAGGCGCTGCGTTCATTTAACAACCTGATTCAAAATGAACAGCCTTTTGAAACTTATTTACAAATCGCCAACGATTATTATAATGTGGGCTTGTTAAATGAAGCCGAGCAAGTGCTGGCAATTTGCCCTGCGAATACTTTGGTGAAATACTGGTTAGCATATATCCATGCAAAACAAAACAAAACATTTACAGCTGACTTAGCTTCGGCAAATAGCGCAGCGCCCGATTTTGTTTTCCCTTTCCGTAATATTGATTTTGATGTGTTTGAATGGGCCACTAAGCAATCTTCTCATTGGAAGCCTAAATATTATTTGGCTTTATTATTAAAGGATCGCAATAAAGTAGCACAGTCAAAAGCTATTTTCACTTCCTTACAAGGGGAACCTGATTATGCGCCATTCTACGCTACCCGTGCTGCTTTATTCATGAGCGAAACTACACAGTCTAGTATATTAACAGCCACTATCGCTGATTTAAATAAAGCCATCGCACTTGATAAAAATCAATGGCGTTATATTAAAACCTTAACTGAATTATATAATAATCAGTTTGCGTTTGCTAAAGCCCTTGAAGTAGTAGCACCTTTTTATAAAACACATACGGATAATTATATCATTGGTATGTTATATGCAAAAACATTGATGCATAATAAGCAGTATACCACTGCCGACAAATTATTGGCAACCTTAAATATTATTCCATTTGAAGGCGCGACCATTGGCCATGAATTGTATCGAGAAGCAAAATTGATGCAGGCCTTGGTTCAATTACAGGGAAAAAATTATACTGCGGCACTTAATTTTATTAATGAAGCAAAATTATGGCCTGAAAATTTAGGTGCAGGTAAACCTTACGATGACGATATTGACATCCGTACGGAAAACTGGCTAGCTTATTTATGCTATAAAAATTTGAATAATACTAAGGCAGCAAATGATATGTTATTAGCCGTTGTCAATTTCATGCCAATACGTTCAAACACTATTAGTAATTTTTATGCGGGGAATCATTTGATTTCATTATGGGCCTATACTGCCTTGAATCAAACAAGTCAAGGTATGGAGTGGATTAAAAAACAACAAGCAAAATTTCCTGACAATAAAATTATGCAATGGGCCTCGAGTAGTTATCAACAAAAAAAGGTACAACCTATTGCTATACAATCTGAAGATGCCACTGTTCGAATTATTAAGCAATTAAGTTTGTCTAAATAAATCAAATTAAAACTAATAGCAAGCTAAAATGCTATATATAAATTACCTAAAAAATAGATACTTCATTCCATTGACTAAATAATTTTCAACCAGCTACATTTAATTAATATTTTTATGAATAAATTTTACACCACGATTGCTTTGCTTTTTTCTGTTGCTTGTTTGCATGCGCAAACTACGCAAAGAGTGTATCCTTCCAGTACCGAAGTGGTTAAGCCCATTCATAAAAATAATTTCAATAATGATAATACTTGTCCCGAGCGTAAGCAAGGAGGTAATCCGAAAATGGTCAATGGCTACTTGGTTTTTAATGGCTCTATGGATGGTAACCGACAAGTGGATCCGCAAGTGGCAGTTGGTGGTGGTTATGTAATGGAAGGCACGAATAGTGGTCTTATCGTTTATGACAAACAAGGTAACTATGTGCAAGGCGTAAAACAAAGTTGTTTCAATAATGGTATTGATCCCAAGCTTTGTTTTGATATGCATAATCAAGTTTTCATTTTTGATTTATGGTGGTACTATGATAAGCCAAAAACAAAACCAGTAAACATTGCAGTTTCTGAAACCAACAATCCTTTAAGCGCATGGAATGTGTATCCGGTATCCAGGACAGCGGAAGTGGATGGCGGAGGGATTGGATATAGTAAAAAATGGATTGGCTATTCCTATCCTGGTGGAGACGAAAACACTTTTGTTTTAAAAACATCCGAAGCGAAAGCAGGCAAGGATGCAACGGTGTATCATTTTAAAGGAAGTTTGGGTCATCCCATTTTTATGCAGGATGCGATTGATGATTTATATTTCTTCTCCATTGAAGACGACAAGTTTGTAATTAAAAAAGTAGTCGAAGATGAAAAAGGAATTCCTTATGTCGTGGAAGTATCTTCCAAGCCGCATCAATTACAATATATGGATTACCCACCACCTTCTTCCCAATTCGGTACAACACAAAAAGTATCTAGTGGTGATCGTAATCCAAAAAATTTAGTTTTTCAAAGTGGACACATCTGGTTTTCACAAGCGGTCAATTGTGAAGGTAGGTCGGCAGTGCAATGGCATCAGATAAATGCTAAAACAGGTGCAACAGTTCAAACCGGAATTATTCGTAGCGATACTACTAATTATATTCAAACCACTATTGCGGTTAATAAACGCAAAGATGTATTAATAGGATTCCAGGAAGTAAGTGAAAACAGTTTCATCAGTCCAAGGTTTGTTTACCGCAATGCCAAGGATCCCAAAAATACCGTTCGTCCTATGGTGCGTGTAGGTCTAGGGAAGGGTGCAACCGATGGCCAATCCTGGGGTGACTATAGTGGTAGCATTATTGATGGTGATAATTTAACCGATTTATGGACCATACAAAGTATTACCAATGATAAAGGCAAAGGAGAAACCGTGATTGTAAAAGTGCCTTTTAAAAAGTAAAAAATCTTATACATTTTTAATGAAAAAATTATTCGTACAAGTATCGTTCTCTATTTTGTTTTCACCATCTATGAAGGCGCAGCCCATTTTATTTAAAAAAGTGGGTCAATTACTATCCAAAGAAATTTTAATCAAGGCAAATGAGGATTTAAAATCAAAACCCATCACTATTACTTCATATCAAAGTGGGCGATCGGCAGGCGGGGTGCATGATTTTTTTTCAGAAGCTGATTATTGGTGGCCTGACGCATTAAATCCATCGGGTCCTTATATTCAAAAGGACGGTCAAACAAATCCAGCTAATTTTTCCGAACATCGTCTTGCCATGATTCGTTTTAGTCAAATGGTGGGCAATTTAACATCCGCTTATCTTTTAACTAAGGACAACAATTATGCGGTTAAAGCGATTCAACATTGTAAAGCATGGTTCGTGGATACTGCAACCAAAATGAACCCTTCTTTATTGTATGCACAAGCCATCAAAGGTAAGGTAACTGGAAGGGGTGTAGGAATCATTGATATGATTCAAATGATCGAAGTTGCACAAAGTATTATGGTTTTAGAAAAGCAACATGCAATTAAAGCGGAGGACTTAATTGAAATAAAAAAATGGTTTCAACAATATTTACAATGGGTGACCACGCATCCCTATGGTATTGATGAAAGAGAAGCGAAAAATAATCATGGTACTTGTTGGACGATGCAAGTAGCTGTTTTTGCTAAGTTAGTTAATGATAAAACGCTACTTAATTATTGTGATAACCGCTTTAAAACCCTGCTACTTCCTTCACAAATGGATTTGAATGGCAGTTTCCCTTTGGAACTAAAGCGGACAAAGCCTTACGGGTATTCGCTATTTAATCTAGATGCCATGTTTACATTAGCACATGTGTTATCTAGCAAAGAAAATAATTTGTGGGAATTTAAAACCGCTAATGGAGTAAGTTTGAAAAAGGGCATCGAATTTTTATATCCCTTTGTTGCAAATAAAAATAGTTGGACCCTTCCTAAGGATATCATGTATTGGGAAAACTGGCCTGTTGCTCATCCTTTTTTACTATTTGGCTATACAGCCTATGGTAATCAAGATTGGCTAACTACTTGGTCAAAATTGGAACATTTTCCTACGACCGCCGAAGTCATCAGAAATTTACCCATAAGAAATCCACTCCTTTGGATTACTAATAATTAAATATTTAATTTTAATCATGAATAATTTTATAATGAAAAAAGCACTTCTTTTTTTAATTTTAGTTTTTTGTATGGGTATTAAAGTATCCTATGCGCAAACAAATAGCAAACCTAATATCGTTTTTATAGCAGTAGATGACTTAAAGCCTGAAATTGGGGCTTATGGCAATAAGATGGTAAAGACACCTAATATTGATCGTCTTGCTAAAATGAGCACCGTATTTATGCGCAATTATTGTCAACAGGCTGTTTGCGGTCCAACGCGTGCAAGTTTAATGACGGGGTTGCGTCCTGATATCACTAAAATTTGGGATTTAAAAACACAGATGCGTGATATGAATCCAGATATTTTAACATTGCCGCAATATTTAATTTCACAAGGATATACAACTGTTGGAACTGGCAAAATTTATCATCCTAGTAGCGCCATAAAAAAAATTGATCCAATTTCCTGGAATGATACCTACTTAGTTGCAAAGCCTTCCGATTACGCAAACGGGTTGGGAACTCCTGCAAATAATCAATATCAAAAACCAGCAACCAAATTATTATTTGTTGTCAAAAGAAAAAAAGAAATTAAACCTGGAGAAGCGGATGATGAAATTCCTACAAGCCTCAAAGGTCCCGCCACAGAATGCATCGATGTTCCAGACAATGCTTATGAAGATGGAGTTATTGCATTGCTTGCAAAAGAAAAAATTGTTCAACTAACTATGGCAAATAAACCCTATTTTATGGCAGTAGGTTTTCATAAGCCACATCTACCTTTTGTAGCGCCAAAGAAATACTGGGATTTGTATGATCGTGCAAGTTTGCCTTTAGCTGAATTTCGTGAACATGCAAAAGATGCGCCTGAAATTGCTTATCATAAATCAGGGGAATTAAGAAATTATACAGATATACCTGAGTTTGCAACTAGTGAAGGGACAGATGCACATATATATTTAAAACAGGACAAACAAAAAGAGCTCATTCATGGATATTATGCTTCAGTGTCTTATATGGATGCGCAGGTGGGTATTTTATTAAATACATTAGATTCACTTGGTACTTTAAACAATACAGTTATTGTGTTGTGGGGCGATCATGGCTGGCATTTAGGAGATCATGATCTTTGGGAAAAACATACCAACCTAGAGCAAGCAACGCGTGCGCCATTGATCATTGCTGCACCAGGGTATAAATCCGGGAAAACAAATTCAGTAACAGAGCATTTGGATATTTTTCCAACTATTTGTGATTTAGCAAATGTGCCTATTCCTGCACAATTGCAAGGTAAAAGTTTAAAACCATTAATGCAGAATAAAAAAAGCCAGGTTAAGCACTTTTCCGTTAGTCAGTATCCTCGAAACTTAAATAAAGTTGAATTTAAAAAAACAGGCTTTTCGAAAAATAAATTAATGGGATATAGTTTAAGAACGGAAAAATATCGATACACCATTTGGATGAACGATTTTACAACTACAGCTCCATTTAGCGCTAATAAAATTTACGCACAGGAATTGTATGACTTATCCAAGGATCCGCTAGAAAAAATGAATGTGTTGAATGTGAAAAATTATAAAAAAACAGCAGATCAATTGTATGATAAAATGGTTACCTTTTTTAAATCACAGGAAGTACAATAATAGCTTGGCTACATTCATACT
>CALLKA010000102.1 GCA_938008665.1 uncultured Bacteroidota bacterium | reverse complement strand
ATTTTACGAAAGAAATGGGGTTGCGATTAAAATTAATCGAATATATAATCGTATCGTAACTGATGAATTAAAAAATCAACCGGAGGAAATAAAGGAAAAAGCAGCAATTTTATATGCCGACCTGAATGTGAGTTGGGTTACCCACCCCAACCATTTTTTTAGAATAAGCAAATACCTACTCCCCTATTTACATCATCATTGTATACCTAAAACACAATTTGTCGACCAAATAAAAAGTATCCCAACTGATTTAGAAAAATATATACTCAAGCCCTTATTTTCTTTTGCAGGCCAAGGAGTTATTATTGATGTTCAATCCTCCGATTTTGATACAATTTTAGATCCTGCAAACTGGATAATGCAAGAAAAAGTAAATTATGCGCCATGCGTTGCAACACCAGATGGTTTTGCAAAAGCAGAAATAAGACTATTTTACTTTTGGGATAAGCCCACACAAAAATACATAGCCACCTTAAATTTATGCAGATTAAGTAAAGGCAAAATGATTGGTGTCAATTATAACCAAACTGCCACCTGGGTAGGTGGCAGTTTGGCCTATTTTGAAAAATAAATTTCAAAACAAAAACACCATTTACTCTTCAGAACTATTCTTTAGTTTCATTAATAAGGTATAGGCATTATTCAGAACGATGTCCTGACCTTTTAAATTCGTTTTAATTTCAATAAACCCATTCGTAGATGCACCTAATTCGACTGCAACTAATTTATAAGTTTGATCCGGTTGTTTAACAAATACAAATGGTTTATTTTCCCATTTCACAATTGATTCTTCTGGTAATGCGTCCACTTTTGCATTATTTAAAGCAATTTCAGCATTGACATAAGTGCCAGGATATAAACGAACATGCTCATTGACTAAATGACAATGCACATCAGTGGTTCTTTCTTCATTGATATTAGGGGTAAAGACTGCCACATGTGCTACATATTTTTTTGATACATCATTATTGGTCGTAAATACCACTTCATTCCCTATTTTCAAATTGGGTACATCATTTTCGTAAACAATTAATCTTACATGTAAATCACTTGGATCTACTATTTCGAATAACACATCCGTAGGCGTAACATACTTTCCAATATTAACATTCACCTTAGTAACATAGCCACTAATAGGTGCATTGAAATTGATTGACCTTGAAATAGTTGTTTCATTTAATTGGGTGGGATCAATTCCGATTAGTTTTAATTTTTCCTGTAATGATTTGACTAAATATTTTTGACTCTCGAAGTCACTTTTAGCCAATTGAAATATTTTATCACTGGTGGATTTGGTCACATTTAAATCTCGCTGTCTAACAAAATCAGCATCTAAGTAGGCTAACCTACTTTTGGCTGTTAAATAATCCTGTTGGATTTGAATGTAAATTGGATCTTCAATCACAGCAAGTAAAGCCCCTTTTTTAACAAACATACCTGGAATTAAGTTCGTTTTTTTCAAGTACCCTCCCAATGGGATACTTATGGAAACTATATTACTTGGTGGTACATCTATTAAGCCATTCACTTTTAAAACTTGGTGCATTTCCTTGTTTTGGACCTGTCCAATAGATAAATTGGCTGTTTTTAATTGCTCCGCAGTTAAACGAACCACATTCAAAATAGCACTGTCCGGCTTCACTGAACTTGCTACTGCTTTTTGCTCCTCTTTTTTATTTGCAGTACATGCCAACATTAAACTAATCCCTGCAATTGCGAAAATTTGATTTGATTTCATAAATATATTTTTCATTATTTTGTAGCAGTTAATTTTTCTAATTCAATCGCATTTTCATTTAATTGTTGAATATAATTTAAATATTCACTTTTTATTTGAATTGCCTGATTTATGATCATCACCCATTCTAAATAAGTAATCTCCCCCGCATTTATTTTTCGACCTGCAGTTTCAATAAGTAGGGTAGCATTGGGCAACATGTTTTTTTGATAAGCAATGACTAGTTTCTTATTTTGTAAATAGGCATTTAGTAAATTTTTAAAATTTGAGCTTAATTGCTGCTGCAGGGCCAAGCTTTCTAATTTATTTTGTTCAACTTGAACTTTACTTGCAGCAATTTTTGATTTTTGGGCAGTTGAAAATATAGGAAGCGATAGTCCTAGGTTGATTGCACCAAATCGATGATTGCTTCCAAAATAAGATTCACTTCCTTGCGTTGTAGGCTGCCATCCAATAATGGTGGATGAGTTATAACCCACATTGAAAGAAGGTTGCAACTTGCCTTTTTCCAGCTTTTGTTGATTTTCAGCTAATACCACTTTTTGTTCCCCCATTTGAACTAAGGGCGTTTGCCCTATAGCATATAGATCGGGTAGCTGCGTCAACGAAATTTCCAACTTATCTGAAGCAGGCGCATAGCTGTTGGTCCCATTTAATAAATAGTTGAACTCATTCAGATTGCTTTCAAAAGATAGCAAAAGTGTTTGTAGTTGATTTGAAATTTGTGTCAACTGACTTTCGGCAGTTACTTTCTCTAAAATATCCGCACCTCCCGCGTTATAACGCTGATTAGCTTTGGTTACAAAAGTGCTATAAATACTATCTGCCTGCATAAGTAGTTGCTTCTTGTTTTGCAATACCAATAGCTGGTAGTATTTATTCTTGACTAATGATTTTAATTCAATTTCATTCGTCAATTTACTTAACTCACTCATCAACAGGTTTGATTTATTGATATCCCCCTGACTTTTATATACACTAGGGAATTGGATATTTTGAGATATCAAAACTCGATTATCATTTTGGAAGCTATTGATTTTTCCATAACCAAAATCGATTAAAGTTTTATCAATATCTACACTACTCTTTCTTAATGCTTTATAATAATCCACATTCAAATTAGAAGCGCGTAAGGAAGTATTATTCTTTAGTGCAGTATCTATTGCAGCACTAAGACTTATTTTATTTTGCGCAAAACTTGCTTGTCCAAATAACAACAAAATTAAAATAGTGATAGCTGTATTTTTATTCATTGTCAAATATTTTGTTCCTTTTTCAAAAAGTAAATACATTACCGGTAATACAAATAAAGTTAACATGGTTGAAATAATTAATCCACCTATAACGACTGTTGCCAAAGGCTTTTGAACCTCCCCTCCAGCACCAGTACTAATGGCCATTGGAATAAAACCAAGCGCTGGTACAAGCGCAGTCATTAATACAGCTCTTAATTTGGATTTAGTCGCATGAATCACAATGCGTGATATATCGTGCCAGCCTTCCAATTTAAGCCTATTAAACTCGGTCACTAATAATATTCCATTCAATACCGCAACGCCAAATAGTGCAATAAAACCAACCCCTGCGGAAATACTAAACGGCATACTTCTTGCCCATAGCGCAATTATGCCTCCCATTGCTGATAAAGGTATTGCTGTATAAATAAGTAATCCCTGCTTAACTGAACCAAAGGCAAAATATAGCAATAAAAAAATGAGGAATAAGGCAATAGGAACCACAATACTTAATCTGTCTTTTGCAGCAGTCATATTTTCAAAAGAACCACCATACACAATGGTGTAGCCTTTTTGCAAATTAAGTTGTTGCCCAATTTTGGTTTGAAGCTCCTTCACAATAGTTTGTACATCACGCCCATTAATGTTAAAACCAACAATGATACGACGCTTTGTATTTTCTCTTTGAATTTGATTCACCCCTTCAATTTCTTCAATGCTTGCAACAAATGACAATGGAATTTGCATACCATTGGCTGTGGTGATATTTAAATTCTGAATATCTGATACGCTTTTTCTTGTTTCCCCATCAAGGCGAACCACCATATCAAATCTTTTTTCTTCTTCATATACTTGGCCTGCAATTTGTCCGGCAAACGCACTATTCACCACCCGATTCACATCTTCCACATTTAAACCATACTTTGCCATTCCATCTCGATTATATTTAATGACCACCTGCGGCATCCCGGTCACTTTTTCTTCATAAATATTAACTGCCCCATCCACCGTTTGAATAATACTATTTAATCGCGCTGCATAATGCGTGAGCGTATCTAAGTTTTCACCAAATATTTTACATACCACATCTTGTCTAGCACCCGTCATTAATTCATTAAATCGCATTTGAACAGGAAATTGAAACCCGACAGTAATACCTGGAACCTGTTCCAAATCTTTTGTCATTTTCATACTTAATTCACTAAAAGTTTTAGCAGAAGTCCACTCTTTTTTATCTTTTAAAATGACCATCATATCTCCTGCTTCAAATGGCATTGGATCGGTTGGAATTTCGGCGCTTCCAATTTTAGTGACTATCTTTTCCACTTCTGGAAAATTTTGAAGTAATAATTTTGTTGCCTTTTGCGTTGACGCAACCGTATTATTCAAATTACTTCCAGTTAATACCCTGGTCTCAACTGCAAAATCGCCTTCCTCTAACTGTGGTATAAATTCACCTCCCATATTCATCAACAAACCAACAGAAACGAAAAATAATATGACAGTAATCCCAATAACCGTCTTTGGTAACTTTAATACCGTTTTTAAAAATGGTTGATACGCACGTTCTAACCAAATCATTAGCCTATCTGTAATATTTTTTTTGTGATTTAATTTTTTATTTAAAAATAAAGCGGCCATCATAGGCACATAAGTAATTGATAATATAAATGCACCGAAAATAGCAAAGGCAATAGTGAATGCCATTGGCTTAAACATCTTTCCCTCAATTCCTTCCAGTGATAAAATAGGTATATATACAATTAAGATAATGATTTGACTAAACACAGCCGACTTAATCATGGACCCTGTTGACTTGCCCACTTCTTCATCCATTTCACCTTGATTCACCCTAACTAATGTTCTGAAATGTTTCGAATGTGCAAAACGGTGTAAAATAGCTTCTATGACAATCACAGAGCCATCAACAATTAATCCAAAATCAATGGCACCTAATGACATCAAGTTCCCACCAACACCAAACATATTCATCAATATAATGGCAAAAAGCATTGACAATGGGATTACCGATGAAACAATTAAACCAGCCCTTAAATTGCCAAGAAAAAATACAAGTACGAAAATTACAATCAATGCCCCTTCCAATAAATTAGTTTCTACTGTTGTAATTGCATTATTAACCATCTTAGTTCTATCCAAGAATGGCTCAATGACCACTCCTTCTGGTAACATTTTTTGAATTTCGGCAATCTTATCCTTTACCCTTTTCACTACTAAGGATGAATTTTCTCCCTTCAGCATCATCACTACAGCTCCAGCGACTTCTCCTTCATCATTAAAAGTCATGGCACCATATCGAATCGCTGATCCTAATTGTACTTTCGCAATATCTCTGATCAATAGCGGATTCCCATTAGATATTTGCTTAACCACAATCTTTTCAATGTCAGCAATATTGACTGTTAATCCTTCACTTCTAATGTAAAGTACAGTAGGCCCTTTTTCAATATAAGCTCCTCCTGTATTTTGATTATTTTTCTCTAAGGCCGAAAATATATCCGAAATAGTTAATCCATAGGATTTTAACTGATCCTGACGTACAGAAATTTCATATTGTTTTAATTTGCCACCAAAACTAGCAACTTCAGCAACACCCGGGGTCCCAATCAATTGTCTTCTAACAATCCAATCCTGAATTGTTCTTAACTCCATGGCATCAAACTTTGACTCATACCCTTTTAAAGGCCTAACTACATATTGAAATATTTCTCCCAATCCTGTTGAAACTGGTGCCAATTCGGGTGTACCTGTTCCCGGAGGAATATCTTGCTGTACCTTTTGCAACTTTTCACTTATTTGTTGCCTTGCCCAGTAAATATCAATTTTATCTTCAAAAACAATAGTAATTAATGAAAGTCCGAACCTAGAGAAACTTCTTATTTGTTTGGTACCAGGAATACTACTACAGGCTTGTTCAATGGGGAATGTGACCAACCTTTCAATATCTGTTGCGCCAAGTGAAGGGGAAACAGTAATGACTTGTACTTGATTATCCGTAATGTCCGGAACTGCATCGATGGGCAATTGTGTTACCTGATAAGCGCCCCACAAAATGAGCGAAATCACAAATAATCCAACGATTAACTTATTCTTAATAGAATAAGTTATTATTTTATTTAACATAGTAAATTCTTGTTCAAATAGTAAATGATAGCATAAATAAATTTATGCAAAAAAAGAAGGACGAAAATGAAACCTAAGCGCGCGGTGGCTGAAAAATATTATCAAATTTATTAGAAGCGTAATCCCGATCATTGTACAATGGGTATTTTTTTTGTAAAGTAAAAAAAACAATAGGCTCTATAAATAATTTTGCAGTAAAGTAACTATCAAAATTCAACAATGAAACGGTTCTGTTGGATGATTTGAAAGGCAATTGCATATCCTGTTGGTAATCTGAATCGTAAGTAGCAGTTGTGAAATAATGAATATCGATAAACTTAGAAAAAGTTAATTGTTGGTTATATTGAAGATGCGTTTTATAATGCTCAAATAAAAAAGGCAATTTAAGCAATTGATACGCCTCTGTCGCCCCTAAAATATAGAGCGTAGTTAAAAATATAGTAGTTGCTTTCCTCACCACCTAAAGTTAGCGATTTTTCCCAACTTTTAGACCAAGGAATCTTAAAATTAACCAATTAACAAAGGGGTCTTATCTATTGGTCAAAGGCACAACTATCAAGGATTTATGCACTAACGGGATGAGAATTAATTGATGAAATTCCACCATATACCCACCCTAAACCACAAACTATTGGTTGGGTAATTTTGGGCTGCGAAATTATAGGAAGGACCCAATTTTTCACTGGTTGGAATCAGTGTATTTAAATTTTCTAATCGGATATACGCCTTCAATCTTTTGATCATAAAATGTAAAAACGCGTTGGCAATAGGCCTATTCGTTAATGTATAATTATTCTGCGTATAAAATTGTCCGGTCAAAGGCATATATCCATCTGCTTTATAAGATGTGTGATATATCAATTCCAGTCCTGTAGATAAATTTAAATTTTTGTAGAAATTACCCTCAAATGCCAAGCGCTGCCTTGTTAATAATAATGGCACATGAATAGGGCTTGATTGATCAACCAATTGTACATTTAATTGATTGTACCAGTTCCAATGCGAAGATAACTTTAATTTTTGCTCGGCTTGAATCCGCAAATAACTAATTGCCCCTCCGTAGGTATTGGCTTGATAACCATTGGAGAAGTAATTGTAATTATTAATCAACTGATAATTTACTTGCGCTGACCATGCTGATTTATAATTACCAATGACTCCCATCAAATCAATGGTATTTTCTTTTTTGATACCTGCAAGCCCAATAATTGGAAACTGTGTACGACCCAATAAATTAGCGGAGGGTGTTCTGTTGTAATTTTGGAAGGACAATTTCATATAATTTCCCTTCGTATTTAAAATTCTTGACAAATAAACATTGGCTTCGTAATCGCCTGCATGATAGCCATTGATATATAATTTTCCGGAAGCCAACATGTCCCATAACTGATTTCTGGTTTTATTCTTATATGCCGCAAATGCATATAAATCATAATTACTCCAACCTGTTTGATTTGGGAAGGTGGCTGTATAATTGGTATAACCGGTGGCTAGTTGTAAAAATTGGTTACTATTATTTTTTTGCGGATAGCTGATCAAACTAAATTCATCATTTAGCACTTTCCAATTGTCTTGAAAAGTAATTTCCTTACCTGCAGGAATTGTAAAATTGAAATAATTCTTATACCCTATTGAATCGGGATTTTGGTCATCAAACAAGAATTGGCTTGTTTTAAATTTGAGTTCATTTTGAAATCGTAATCTTGGATAAAACATATAAACGGTAACCGTATCCTTTACAATTGAATCCTTTTGACCTAAGTCATAAGATTGCTTTAACAAAAATATATTATCCTTGTAAGTTGTACCCGTTGAAATTGAGGTATTAAATGGATTTTTAAAGGTCATGCCGCTCACACCCAACCTTGTATCTAATTCATAGGGATTCCCTAATGAAAGACTATCTAATAAATCAGACTTAATAGATCGGAAGAGCACACGTCTGAACTCCAGTCACCTTGTACTATCTCGTA
>CALLKA010000101.1 GCA_938008665.1 uncultured Bacteroidota bacterium | reverse complement strand
AACAATAAAATATAATTAATTTAATAAAAAATAACAGTCATTAGTTTTTAAAACTAAATACAACCCCCTTTTTTAATTCAACCCCGATTATTGGTTCGTTTTTATTTTTAAATAATAACCCGCATTCCCCTTTTTTATTTGCTTCATAAAGCTTAATTTTTCATACACAATTTTTGCTTGCTTTTATTTTATTTAAAACTAATTTATATCGGTTTATAATAAATAAAATTAAGTGCAATATTTTGAAAATTTCAAATCATAAAATAGATAAATTTAAAAAATGAATAAAAAAATTACTTCCATTAGTTTAGTAATAACCACTATTTTTTTATTAGTGTTATTAGTTTCTTTTACAAAATCTAAACAAGAAAATTTTCAAGAACCAAAAGATCCTAAAATAACAAACCTAAAATTACCTGAAGGATTTCATGCGGAAAGATTATATGGTCCATCTGCAAAAGGAGAGGGATCTTGGGTATCTATGACCTTTGATGATAAAGGAAGAATTATTGCATCTGATCAATACGGAGCGTTGTATCGATTAAAAGTTCCCGCAATAGGAGATACGATTACAAAAACTAGTATTGAAGAATTAAAAATTTATGGAGATACTATAAATACAAAATCACCAGTAACAATAGGACATGCGCATGGTTTATTATGGGCATTTAATAGTTTATATGTTATGATTAATAACAGATCAAATGATAAATTAAAAAGAGGAAGTGGTTTATATAGATTACAAGATACAAATGGCGATGATACCTTTGATAAAATAACACTTATAAAAGAATTAGACGGAGAAGGAGAACATGGACCACATAGTGTAATATTATCACCAGATAAAAAATCAATCTATGTTGTTGCAGGAAACTTTACAAAAATTCCAAAAGTAAATTCTTATAGAAATTTTCCAGAAAATAAAATTGATAATTTATTTCCACTCATAAAAGATCCAAACGGTCATGATAATACCGTACAAACATTAGGCGGTTGGGTGGCACACCTAGATTCAACTGGCACTAATTGGGAATTAATTGCATCTGGTTTTAGAAATCCTTTTGATATTTCATTTAATGATCAAGGTGATTTATTTGCTTATGATTCTGATATGGAGTGGGACTTTGGAACACCATGGTATCGCCCAACACGAATAGTTCACGTAACAAGTGGCGCCGAGTTTGGATGGAGACCGGGAACAGATAAGTGGTCACCAAAATATCCTGACAACCTTCCTGCGGTAATTAATGTAGGACAAGGCTCTCCTACTAACCTAGTAAGCGGAATAAACGCAAGGTTTCCTAAAAAATATCGCAAAGCTTTATTTGCTTTTGATTGGAGCTTTGGAATAATATATGCTGTATATAACGAACCCGATGGCGCTTCTTATAAAACGACAGGCGAAGAATTTATTTCTGGCGCCCCACTTCCTTTAACTGATGGTGTTGTAGGACCCGATGGCGCTTTATATTTTTTAACAGGAGGACGTCGCCTTGAATCAGATTTATACCGTGTTTATTACGGAGATAATTCTTTACCAAATGACCCCCTTCCTGTAACAGAATTAACAAACACACAAAAAATTCGAAGACAGCTTGAATCATTTCATGGTGTTAAAAATCCAGCTGCTGTTAATTTTGCATGGCCTTATTTAAAAGACGCCGATCGTTTTATTAGATATGCCGCAAGAATAGCTATTGAAAACCAACCAGTGGAAGAGTGGTATAACAAGTTGCTTAATGAAAAAGACCCCGTTATTTTAACACATGCCGCAATTGCAAACGCGCGCAAGGGTGTTGCCGGCACGGGAAAGGCGGTGGTGGGATTATTGGCAAAAGTTGATTTTACAAAATTAACCGAACCACAACAATTAGATTTACTACGCGCTATTGAATTAAATTTTATTCGCTTAGGAGATCCAGATACAGAAACAAAAAAGTTAGTATCTGCCGCATTAAGCCCAAGCTACCCTGCTAAAACAAATTCACTCAATCGCGAATTAAGTAAATTATTGGTTTATATAGATGCGCCAAAGGCGGTTGAAAAAACAATGGCATTATTAGCTACAGCAAAAGATGATGCGCCTGCACAAAAATCAATTTCAGAATCTTCTGATTTAATTTTACGCAACCCGCAATATGGAATGGATATAGCTTCCATGTTATCAAAAGTACCTCCAGCACAACAAACCTGGTATGCGAATGTTTTAAGCCAAGCAAAAAATGGCTGGACTCCCGCGACACAAAAACAATACTTTCAGTGGTATTATAAAGCATTTGGATATAAAGGAGGGGTTTGTTATGTTGGATTTATAAATACCGCACGTAAAAACGCTTTAGCAAATGTTCCAAAAGAGCAATTTGAAATGTATAATAAAATTTCTGGAGATTCAATTGTTAGCATTTCAAGATCAGGTGTTCCTGCGGGAACAATAATGCCAAAGGGCCCAGGGAAAAACTGGAAAATTGTCAATGCGGTAAATGCGGTTGATTCCAGCACAGGCGTTAGAAGTTTCACACGCGGTAAATCAATGTTTGCAGCAACACTTTGTTCTTCTTGTCATCAAATGAAAGGAGAGGGCGGCGTTTCTGGACCAGACCTTACGCAACTTGGAACCAGATTTAGCACAAAAGATATTTTAGAAGCTATTATTGAACCAAGTAAAACAATTTCAGATCAATTTGGCGCAACCGTCTTCTTTCTTAAAAAAGGAGGATCTGTTTTGGGTCGATTAATTCGCCAGGATAGTAAAAACTATTATATTTCTCAAAATCCATTTGCGACTGATGTGGTTCGTACATTGTCTAAAAAAGAAGTTGCACGCACACGCGTTTCAGAAACATCTCCAATGTTACCCGGAATGATTAATGGATTAAATGCAGAAGAGCTAAGTGATTTGATTGCTTATTTAAAGGCGGGTGGAAATAAAAACCACGCAACTTATACAAGTAAAAAATAAAAAAACTTGCAGTCAACAATTGCCATATGGAGTGATAAGGTTTCAAATGTTGCACAGGTGGGCGGCATTGAAACCTCAGTGTTAGACAACGGTCTTAGCCGGGGCGTGCGCATTGCTTGGTTTAATACCGGAAGCGGTCTTCGATTTAAGGTGGTAATTGATCGCGCAATGGATATTGCAGATGCTTTTTTTAATCAACATAGTATTGCTTGGCTAAGCCATCCTGGAGTAATGGCGCCACAACCTTTTTCAAATAAGGGCGCCGATTGGCTGCGCACTTTTGGTGGCGGACTTGTGACTACCTGTGGTTTATCACATGTAGGTGGTGATGAAAAAGATGAATTTGGAGAGCGAGGTGTGCACGATTTAATCAGCAATACGCCCGCTGAAATTATTTCAATAATTCAACCCGACCCCGCGCGCGGAATTAATACCATGAGCATGACGGGTATAATAAAACAATCAAAAATTTTTGGACCTGCGCTTGAATTAAAACGTACTATCTCTGCGACGCTAGGTGAAGCGTGTATTCATATTCATGATGAAATAATAAATAGGGGAAACGAAGCAGCACCACATATGCTTTTATATCATTGTAATTTTGGTTGGCCGCTTGCCGACGAGGGCGCACAAATATTTTGCAATGGCGAACAGCCAAAAACCTGTCCTATAATCAATGATAAACATAACGGCCCCGGTCAAGATGTTTTTTTTATTGACGCAAAGCCAAATAATAATGGAGATTGTATTTGTGGCATTGAAAATAAAAAAATTGGCATAACTGCTATTTTAAAATTTCCTAAAAAACAAATGCCTTGGTTAACGAACTGGCAACATTGGGCAAGTGGTGAATATGTAACCGGCATCGAACCCGGCACCCACCCACCTATTGGTCAATCAATGGCGCGCGCTGACGGCTCACTTATTTTTATTGCACCCGGAGAAACAAAACAATATGATTTACATATAGAAATTTTAAACAACCAAGAATAAATATTTATTTAATATGGAAAATAAAAGCATCGCACAAAAAGCATTAGAACAAGGAAAAGGAATATTACGTCTTGCACCAACTTGGGTTCCAAGATCATTTTGTGTTCCAGGTCGTCGTATTAAATTACATCCTGATGATTATTATGTATTAGGTGGTGTGCGCGGCGGTATTGATGAGCGCTGGTTGTCATCTACAACGCCCGCTAAAAACGGACCATTGACTGGTGAAAACGAAGGGTTGAGCCCTGTTGTTTTTAATGATGGAAAAACAACACAACAGGTTTTATTAAAAGATGTGATTGATGAATTAAAAGGACAAATCATCGGCGATCGTTTGTGGAATGAATATAAAAGCTGGCCAATGTATTCAAAGTTTTTTGACAACATGGGACCACTTCCACATCACGTACACCATAATGATGAAAAGGCAGCGCTGATTGGACAAAAAGGAAAACCAGAAGCGTATTATTTTCCACCCCAATTAAATAATCATGGTGGTGACTTCCCGTATACTTTTATTGGAATTGCACCAGGAACAACAAAAGAACAAATTAAAGAATGCTTGGTTAATTTTTCAAAGGGCGATAATAAAATCACCAACTATTCACAAGCGTATAAGCTAGAACCAGGAACTGGCTGGGATGTACCCCCTGGATTATTACATGCGCCCGGAAGCATGTGTACGTATGAACCACAAAAAGCGTCGGATGTTTTTGCGATGTATCAATCTCTAGTTAACGAAGCAATTATTCCTGATGAATTATTATGGAATGGCACACCGAAAGAAAGCATCGGCGATTATGATGCTTTATTAGATGTCCTGGACTGGGAATTAAACGTTGATCCAAATACGATGGAAAATCGTTTTATGGCACCAAAACCAGTACATGATGTAAAAGAAATGCAAGCACAGGGATATATTGAAAATTGGATTTGTTATAAATCATATGATTTTAGTGCAAAAGAATTAACCGTATTCCCAGGACAAACCGTTACTATAAAAGACAGCGCTGCTTATGGTATTATTGTAATGCAGGGCCACGGCAAAATGGGCGTTTGGGATATTGAAACGCCCGCATTAATTAGATATGGCCAGTTGACCAACGATGAGTTTTTTATAAGTGAAGCCGCTGCTAAAGACGGAGTAAAAATTGTAAACAACTCTGACACTGATCCAATAGTAATATTAAAACACTTCGGTCCACGAAATCCGGATTTGGTTTTATAATAAACCGAAAATAATTTTTATTCGTCACACACGTCAATATAAAAAATGAACATAAAAAAAAGCATAAACAAAATAATATTCGCAACCATTGCTGTTGTTGGGGTGGCCTTATTGGCATTTAATCCTGCAGCACCAAGTAAACTACAGGTAAAAAAAGGAGCACATATTATTTTAGTGGGAAATAATTTAGGCTCGCGCATGATGAACTTTGGTTATTTTGAAACCGAACTTCAACTTCGTTATCCTAATAATGAATTGTATGTGCGCAACATGTGTGATGGTGGTAACACACCGGGCTTTCGTCCACACTCTGGACGCCCCACCCCTTGGGCTTTTCCCGGCGCAGAAAAATTTCAAACCGAATTAGCGGACAACCCGCGCATGGAAGGATTTTTAGCTTATCCCGACGAATGGATTGCAACACATAGGGCCGATATTATTATTGCGATGTTTGGTTTTGATGAATCCTTTGAAGGACCAGCCGGTGTTGAAAATTATAAAGCAGAATTAGAAGCATTTATAAAACATACCAAATCAAAAAAATATAATGGCAGTTCAGCACCTCAGCTAGCGATTGTTTCTCCAATTGCATTTGAAGATCTTTCCAATAAGTTTGACTTACCCAACGGAAAAGCAGAAAATAAAAACCTACAACTTTATAAAGATGCCATGAAACAAGTGGCAGAAAAAAACGGGGTACTTTTTGTGGATGCATTTACACCTACAAAAACATGGCTTGAAAACCCAACCAACGATTTAACCATTGATGGATCTCAATTAAATGATGATGGTTATAAAAAGTTTGCCCCATTTTTAGTAGATGCGGTTTTCGGAAAATCGCCAGTCATTAATGAAGCGAATCGCGCAAATGTGTTAGCTGCGGTAATTGAAAAGGATTGGATGTGGCACAATGATTTCAAAGCACCGAATGGGGTACATGTGTTTGGACGTCGCTATGATCCATTTGGTCCAGGAAATTATCCGGCAGAGCTTCAAAAAATTAGAGAGATGACAGTTATACGCGACTCTGCTGTCTGGTTTGCCGCTAAAGGAAAAAAATATGACCTTGAATCAGCTGATGCAAAAACATCACCGCTACCCGCTGTAGTAACCAATTTTATGCCAACAGGAAAAGCAGAAGCGCCGAAATATTTATATGGTCAAGATGCAATTGATAAATTTAAAATGGCACCGGGCTATAAAATAAATTTATTTGCTTCTGAAGTTGAATTTCCTGAACTAGCCAACCCTGTTCAAATTTCATTTGATAACAAAGGAAGATTATGGGTGGCCGTGATGCCCACCTATCCACATTGGAAGCCAGGTGATCCAAAACCAAACGACAAATTAATTATTTTAGAAGATACCAATGGTGACGGAAAAGCAGATAAACAAACCACCTTTGCAGATGGTCTACAACTTCCTTTGGGATTTGAATTAGCACCAGAAGGTGTTTATCTTTCTCAAGGAACCAACTTCATGTTATTAAAAGATACCAATGGAGATGACGTTGCCGATAACCGTGAAATATTATTAAGCGGTTTTGATGACCACGATACACATCACGCGCACCATGCATATACGACAGACCCCTCTGGTGCAATTTATATGGGCGAGGGTGTTTTTTTATTGAACGATATTGAAACCTCTTATGGTCCTGTTCGTGGAACCAACGGAGGATTTTTTAGATACGATCCCAAAAATAAAAAACTAGATCGCATTGCACAGCTTTCAATTCCAAATCCTTGGGGTATTGCTTTTGATGAGTGGGGCCAAGTTTTTTATGCAGAAACATCTGGACCAGAAGTTACTTGGATGATGCCTGGCACTGTTAAATCAAGATATGCAGAAGCAACTCCTAAAGCGGCTAATATTATAGAGGAAAGCCAAATGGTGCGCCCTACATCAGGAATAGAATTTGTTTCTAGTCGACATTTTCCTGACAATGTACAAGGCGATTTATTAATTAATAATACGATTGGTTTTTTAGGAACCAAACAACATCAAATGTTTGATGATGGCACTGGATATAAAAGCAAACTTCGTCATGATATCATGACTTCTTCTGACTTTAATTTCCGTCCTGTTGATTTAGAATTTGCGCCCGATGGTTCTTTATATATTGCAGACTGGCACAATGTTTTAATTGGACACATGCAACATAATGCACGCGATCCATTAAGAGACCATGTGCACGGTCGTATCTATCGCATTACGTATCCTTCACGTCCTCTAGTTGTTCCAGCTAAAGTAGCAGGTGCAAGCGTGGATGAGTTATTAAATAACCTAACACTCCCTGAATATCGTACACGATACAGAACACGTCGTGAATTACGCGCACATCCAGCAAGTGAAGTATTACCAAAGTTAAAAACATGGGTAGCACAATTAGATAAAACAGCGCCGACGTATGAAAAGTTTTTAATGGAAGCATTATGGGTGAGCTGGGGTCAAAACAAAGTGGATCAAGATTTACTTCGTCAATTATTAAACGCAAAGGATTATCGCGTTAGAGCCGCTGCGGTTGAAGTAGTTCGTTTCAATGAAAAACAATTACCAGACCAAGCCAACCTATTATTGAATGCAGCAAAAGATGAAAATAGCCGCGTAAGATTAGAAGCTATAGTAGCAGCATCCTGGTTGCCTAAAGAAAAAGGCTTGGCCATTGAAACAGAAGCTGCAAAAAAACCATTAGATAGCTGGATGATTAAAGCACACAAAACAGCAGTAGCGCACTTGGAGGGGCACAATGTTGCGGTTAAAAAAGCACCAGCTATAAAAGAGGTTGCTGGCGAAGTAAGTGCCACCTTAATTCAAACAGGAAAAGAAATTTATTTACGAGATGGGTTTTGTAATACATGTCATCAACCAAATGGTAAGGGATTAGTTGCATCTGGTTTTCCGCCACTAAGCGAATCAAAATGGGTTGTAGGAAATCAAGATCGATTAATAAAAATTGTTTTGAAAGGTATTTATGGTCCAATCGTAGTGAATGGAAAAAAATATCCAGGACAAGTGCCAATGACACCTTATGGTGGATTATTGAATGATAAAGAAGTAGCAGCAGTGATTACCTATATTAGAAATTCATTCGGAAACAAAGCATCGGCGGTGGACGAAAAAACAGTAAAAAGAGTGCGTGAAGAAATAAAAAATAAGGTTGGATTTTATTCACCCGATGAACTATTATTAGTACACCCAATGGAACAATAATAGGCGACCATTTTTTAAACTAGGATTAAAATTTTTATATGAAAAAACTTTACGTATTAAAACAGGGTATCTTTTGTTTGCTTTTTATATTATTGACCATGTTAGGTTATAGCCAAAATTCAAAAAATAAAACCAACAAAAAACCATTAGTGGTATTTGTTACAGGAGACCATGAATATGGCGGAGAGTCAACGCTTCCCATCATTGCAGCCGAGCTTGAAAAAAATTATGGTTTCAGAACAAAAGTATTAAAATCATTCCCTGATCAAAATGCGGAAGAAAATATTCCAGGATTGGAGGCATTGAAAGAAGCAGACATTGCAGTTTTTTTTCTTCGTTGGCGTAGACTTCCAGCAGACCAAATACAACATATTGAAGATTATTTAAAAACAGGAAAGCCACTGGTTGGATTTAGAACAACCACGCATGCTTTCAATTATCCAAAAGGTCATCCATTACAAAAGTGGAATGCCTTTGGTGAATTTGCATTTAACACACCTCCGGGTTGGGGCGGTGTTGCAAAACATACACACTATGGACACGAATCATCTACCGATGTAAATATTATTAAGAGCGAAGCCAACAATGAATTGTTAACGGGCGTTGGTGACAACTTTCATGTAAGATCATGGTTGTATCAAGTATTACCTAGCTACCCTATTAAAGGATCTGTGTTATTAATGAACGGACACTCCATCAACCCTGCTGATAAAAAGGCATATGACAATCCAGTAACCTGGACGGGTACTAATAGTTATGGCGCAAAATTTTTCTTTACTACGATGGGACATCCTGAAGATTTTGATCAAGAGCCATTCCAACATTTGGTGATTAATGCAATGCATTGGATTGCTGGAAAAAAGATTCCTAAAAATTGGGCTGGAAAAATAAATATTAATGTTCCGTATCGTGGTATTGTATCATCTACAATAAAATAAAAGTATAGCATGAATAAAATTGGTTTTAATACGCTAGCATGGTCTGCTTCGGTTTCAGACGATTTGTTTCCAATCCTGGATCGATTAAAAAAAATTGGTTACGATGGTGTTGAGTGTTTGGTGGGGTCGCCTGACGAAAAAGCATATAGTCGCCTTGGTGCCTATGCAAAAAATATTGGACTTGAAACCGTGAGCGTTTTTGTGGTTGGTAAAGATGAAAATCCAGTGGATCCTTCTCCTGCAGTGCGCGCGAAAGCATTGGACAGAATCAAATGGGGCATTGACCGCGCGCATGATATGAACGCAAAAATATTATGTGGTCCTTTTCATTCTGCGCATGGTGTTTTTACCAAACAACCTCCCCAACAAATTGAATATGCATTATGTGCTGAGGTGTTGCACGCAGCAGGTGAACACGCGAAGCAAGCGGGTATTACATTAGCGGTGGAGGCACTCAATCGATTTGAGTGTTATTTGTGTAATACCATGGAGCAATTAAAAACATTAGTTGCATTAGCTGATCATCCAAATGTGCAAGCCATGTATGATACACATCACGCAAATATTGAAGAGAAAAAAAATGGCGTAGCCTTACAAACCATTGGCCCAGTTTTATCACATGTACATATTAGTGAAAATGATCGGGGTACACCAGGTGATGGTCATGTACAATGGGAGGATATTTTTTCAACATTAAAATCCATTCAATATAAAGGCTGGTTTACCATTGAAGCTTTTTCGCGCAATGATCCAGACTTTGCGAATGCTATTAACGTGTGGCGCGAATATTCATCTCCTTGGGATATTGCTGAAAACGGATTAGCATTTATTAAAAAACATTTAAACGAAAACATATGAAAAACAATTATCCAAAATTACACAACGCAACATGGCCGGGTATTGTAGGCAAGGGCCCAGATTCTGAACCACCCATTAGTTTAGATACACTATTGGACTTAACCGTGAACGCTGAAGTAGACGGCGTAAAATTTGACGGCATTGATCTTGGACTTTTTGAACCACATTTTAATATTGATGAATCCGATGATGGCATTAAAAGATTTGCAGAAAAAGTGGCCAAATTAAATTTAAATGTAGGAAGCTTAGTAGCGCCTATCTGGGGCGGACCAGCGATGGGATCCAAAGAAGATCGTGCAGTTTTTGTGGACATGGTAAAAAGATCATGTCGTTTTGGTCAAAAATTAAAAGAGTTTGGTGTAAGGCCAAGTGGTATTATAAGAATTGATTCAGCGAGCAAGCCAGAAGCTTGGAGCGCAGATCCTGTGAACAACACAAAATTAATTGCAGCTACGTTTAGAGAGGCTTGTGATGTGGCCGCAGATTTTGGAGAAAAATTAGCAGCAGAAGGAGAAATTTGTTGGGGAGGAATGCATAGCTGGACCGCAATGATTGAAACTTTAGAATCAGTAGATCGTCCAAATATTGGATTCCAAGCGGATATGGCGCACACGCTTTTATATTTGTTAGGATACAATAGTCCACAGGATCGCATCTTACCAGAAAATTTTGATTGGAATGATCAAGCAACCTTAGATGCTGGATTAAAAAAATTAACGGCAGCGTTACGCCCGTGGACACTTGATTTTCATGTTGCACAAAACGATGGAACCGTTCATGGCACTGGTGCGCACGATAAAACAGGTCGTCACTGTCAAGCCCTTGATCCAAATGGTAAATTAGATATCGCAAAGCATGCAGGATTTTGGTTACGCAATGAAGATGGTGAATTAACCAAAGGATTTAAACATATTTGTTGGGATGGTTGTATGTTCCCGAATGAAGTAATGACCAAACAACAAACATGGAATGATATATTAGCATCAATGATTAAAGTGCGCGACCAACATGGTTGGTATGAAGCAGAATAATTTTTACAACAAACTATTTTAATTATTAAAAATATGGCAACTAAAAAAACATTAAATATTGGATTAATCGGTGGCGGATTTATGGGACGTACGCACTCGAATGGTTATCGTCGTGTGCCTAACTTTTTCCCTGATCTTGAATATACACCTGTGCTAAAAGCAGTTTGTTTTCGTAATGAAACAAAAGCAAAAGCATTTGCAGAACAATGGGGCTATGAAAGTTTTGAAACTGACTGGAGAAAAATTATCGCGCGCGCGGATATTGATGCAGTAGATATTTGTACACCCAATGATACGCATGCTGAAATTGCAATAGCTGCAGCTGCCGCAGGAAAAATGATCTTATGTGAAAAACCATTAGCGCGCGATTTAGCAGAATCACAATTAATGGTAGATGCCATTGAAAAAGCGGGTGTAAAAAATACCGTTTGGTATAACTATCGTCGTTTACCAGCAGTTACTTTAGCAAAACAAATTATTGACTCAGGTAAGCTGGGAAAAATATATCATTACCGCGCCAACTTTTTACAGGATTGGACCATCAATGAAGCGCTACCGCAGGGTGGTGAAGGGTTGTGGCGTATGGACGCTGCCGTAGCTGGTTCGGGTGTATTGGGTGATTTACTTTCACACTGTATTGATACAGCGATGTGGTTGAATGGCGGCATTAAAGATGTTTCTGCCATGACTGAAACTTTTGTTAAGCAACGTATGCATCAATTAACGGGAAAAGTAGAAGAGGTAAAAATTGACGATGCTTGTTCTTTCTTGTGTCATTTTAATAATGGTTCATTGGGTTTGTTTGAGTCTACCAGATATGCACGTGGTCATAAAGCATTATATACTTTTGAAATTAACGGTGCAAATGCATCTATTCGTTGGGACTTACATGACTTAAATAGATTGGAGTTTTATGATAACACCGATGAATCAAAATTAAAAGGTTGGAGAACTATACATATCACCGATGGTGATCATCCATATATGGACAAGTGGTGGGTTCCAGGATTAAGTATTGGATATGAACATTCTTTTGTACATCAAGCCGCTGATTTTTTAAGAAGCATTGAAACCGGTGAATCATGTTCTCCTACTTTTAAAGAAGCATTGGATACGCAAAAAGTTTGTGATGCAGTTGCTGCTTCAGCGGCTTCTCGTAGTTGGAAGGATTGTGGTGTTAAATAAAATGGCCGTAAAAATTAAATTAAATGAATCAAAAAAATACTTTCCGAATTGTAATCGCCATTTGTTTGTTGGGTAATACAGTTACAACGAATGCACAACAAATGAAGGATGGCTTTGTTAAAATATTTAATGGTAAGTCTATGGCGGGTTGGGAAGCGGATACCACTTTTTGGAAAGTGAAGGACAATAGTTTTGTTGGAGAGGTAACACCACAAACACCCATTAAAACAAATACCTTTTTAATTTATCGTGAAAGCTTGCCTGCAGATTTTGAACTAAAAGCAAAGTATCGCATAAGCGTTGATGGTAATAGTGGTATTAATTATAGAAGCGAGGAGCTTCCTACTATTAAATATGCATTAAAGGGATACCAAGCGGACATCGACGGTGGCAATGTTTACACCGGACAAAACTATGAAGAGCGCGGTCGTGGATTTTTAGCAAAGCGTGGTGAAATTGCCCTTTTAAAAACCGATGTTAAACCTACCATCACAGGCACAATAGGAAATGCAGATTCATTAAAAGCTAAAATTAAAACCAACGACTGGAATGATATTCATATCATCGTTAGGGGCAACCACATGCAACACTATATTAATGGTGTATTAATGAGTGAGGTTACAGATGAGGATCCCGAAAAGCGCAAAATGAGCGGTTTATTGGGTTTTCAAGTGCATGTTTCCAAAACCATGAAAGTGGAATACCGAAAAGTGTTTTTAAAGCAGCTATAGTAGCCAAAGGAGTATCAAAACTTACAATTCTTTCCCAATTATCGGGTTTTGCTAACTATTTATTTCCATAATAGTTAAATCTAAATAAATGATTATCAACTATTTAAATCATAATTAGCAAAAAACTAATCAAATTAGCAAAAAAATACTAAATATTTTAGTTTATTAACAGTTTATCCCTATCTTTACATAAATATTAAAGAAAACATAAAACGATTAACCATGAGTAACCCAAATGTAGAAAAATTAAAAGCCTTAAAATTAACAATCGATAAAATTGATAAGGATTACGGCAAAGGAAGCGTGATGATGATGAATGAGCGCAGCCAAGAACCTCAGGAAGTAATTTCAACAGGTTCCATTGGTTTGGATACAGCCTTGGGTATTGGTGGATTACCAAAAGGAAGAATCGTTGAAATATACGGACCAGAATCTTCAGGTAAAACAACTGTTGCAATTCATGTAATTGCAGAAGCACAAAAAAAGGGCGGCATGTGTGCAATTATAGATGCGGAACATGCATTTGACAGTGCCTATGCAAAAAGATTAGGCGTGGATGTAGATAATTTATTAGTCTCTCAACCTGATTATGGTGAGCAAGCTTTAGAAATTGCAGATCGCTTAATATTATCAGGTGCCATTGATGTATTAGTAATAGATTCTGTTGCAGCACTTGTTCCAAAAAGTGAATTAGAAGGTGAGATGGGTGACTCGAAAATGGGGCTACACGCGCGTTTGATGAGTCAGGCATTAAGAAAATTAACAGCGACTATTAATAAAACAAACACGATTTGTATTTTCATTAATCAGCTTCGTGAAAAAATTGGTATTGTTTTTGGTAATCCAGAAACGACTACTGGTGGTAATGCTTTAAAGTTTTATGCTTCAGTTCGTTTAGATATTAGAAGAATGGCACAAATTAAAGATGGTGATGAAGCCATCGGAAATAGAGTAAAAGTGAAAGTGGTTAAAAACAAAGTGGCACCGCCATTCAGAGCTGCTGAGTTTGAAATTATTTTTGGAGAAGGAATTAGCAAGATTGGAGAAATTATTGATATGGGCGTTGAATTAGAGATCATACAAAAATCAGGAAGCTGGTTTAGTTATGACGCCAACAAACTAGGACAGGGCCGTGATTCAGTAAAAACAATATTACACGACAATCCAGAAATGGCCAATGAAATTGAAGCTAAGATTAGGGCTAAAATAGCCGCTAATGTTGAGGCTGCCGCTTCAAAATAGTAAAGAGTTTTTGTTTTTAGTTAGTTAGTAAGTACAACCGCATCATTTATGGTGCGGTTTTTTTATATTTATACAAACTTTACTCCTTGGTTTACCTGCTTAAATTATTGATACGTGCTGCTTTGTTTATTTTTTGTAAAAAAATTTACATTAAAAACAAATCATTAGTAAACACCAAGGGGCCATTACTAATCATTGCAAATCATCCAAACTCTTTTTTAGATGCTGTAATCATTGGGGCACAGTATAGCAGAAGAGTATATTTTTTAGCGAGAGGAGATGTGTTCACAAAAAAACACCATCGCTATTTATTGGGATTATTAAATATGATTCCTGTTTATAGATTGCGAGAGGGTAGAGAATTTTTGAATTTAAATGAGTATGCCTTTGTGGCTTCAAAAAACTTATTAGCCAAAGGGGAAGCAGTATTAATTTTTATTGAAGGCATTTGTTTAAATACCAACGAACTTCAACCATTTAAAAAAGGAACAACTCGTATTTTACAGGGTACCCAGGAACTTGGGGTATTTCCAAGTATCCATGTGGTAGGTATAGGGTATGATAATTTCCGCGGCGTAGGTAAGTATGTAAATGTGGTGTATAATGATTTTCCATATAATAAAACAATTGTCACCGCAAAAGATCGTGTTGAATTTAATAGTGCTGTTTTTGCATTACTAAATGAAAATATTATTACACCCATTGTGCCTCCAGTTAATAATTCTTTGGCGCGCAAATTAATATTTGCTTTTGCGCGCGCTGTTTATTATTTACAAGCACCCTATTATTTTCCATTGCGTCGTTTTGTTGCGCGCGTAACAAAAAATACAGTGTTTTATGATTCAGTTTTGTTTGCTGTTTTACTTTTTACCTATCCCCTATTTTTACTAATTATATTTATATTACTTTATCAATTATCAATACCTCTTCCAATTATATTAATTACCTTGGTCGCTATTCCACTTGTTAGTAAATTTGCAAGTAAGTAGCCTCACCTTAAAATATTTAGATCATGCAACAACATATGCGTCGTTTTGAAAAAGAAAAGAAAATTGCACTAATAGCGCATGACAATAAAAAAAAGGACTTAATAGAGTGGGCTACCTATAATAAAAAAGCTTTAGCAAAACACAAGTTGGTTGCCACGGGAACCACAGGTAAATTAATCGAGGAAGCGCTGGATCGAAAAATTACAAAAGTATTAAGCGGTCCATTGGGTGGGGATCAACAAATAGGTGCCATGATTGCCTCGGGTGATATTGATATGGTATTTTTCTTTTTTGATCCCATGGAGGCACAGCCACATGATAGTGATGTAAAGGCATTGTTAAGATTGGTGGTAGCCTGGAACCTACCCATGGCTTGCGATCGCACTACGGCTGATTTTTTAATCACTTCAAAATTTATGCAGGAAGTATACGAATATAAACTTCCCGATTATACCCATTATTTATCAAGAAGTATTGAAAAGCCGTAAACAATAATCGCATTTTACTTAATAAAATTTCAAAGATTCAAATTATGACCATGAAAAAAATATTTGCACCCCTTGCGCTATTATTAATAAGCGCCATTACTGTTTCTGCACAAAAATCAATTACTGGTTTTAAAAATTCAGATAAGCAATTAAAAATTGAAGCTGATTTTGATGCACAGCTAAATGCAAAGCGTGTTGGCGAAAACATAAAGTTATTATCATCTGTTCCACATCATGTAGGATCGGTTGGTGGAAAATTTGTTGCATCTGAAATTGCAAAAATTTTTAAAGATAACGGTTGGGATACAAAAATAGAAACCTATCAGTTAATGTTTCCAACACCAATTACACGCGTTTTAGAAATGAGTGGTGCAACTAATTATAAAGCAATATTAAAAGAGCCTTCATTCAAAGAAGATGCCACTTCGGGACAATTAGACCAACTACCTACTTACAATTGTTGGAGTGCAGATGGTGATGTAACTGCTAATTTGGTTTTTGTAAATTATGGCTTACCTGAGGATTATGAAACACTAGCGAAATATGGTATTGATGTTAAAGGAAAAATTGTGATTGCAAAATATGGTCGTAGCTGGAGAGGTATAAAACCAAAAGTTGCACAAGAGCATGGTGCTATAGGTTGTTTAATTTATTCTGATCCAGCGGATGATGGTTATAGTGCAGGTGATATCTATCCTATTGGCGCATATAAAAATGATCAAACAGTACAACGTGGCTCAATTATGGACATGGTTATTTATCCAGGGGATCCAACCACTCCAAATATTGCATCAACAGTAAATGCACCTAGAGTAAATCATAATGATGCCGAAAACTTATTAAAGATTCCTGTACTCCCAATTAGTTACGGAGATGCAGCACCACTATTAAAAGATATGGCAGGTCCGGTAGCCCCCAAAGATTGGGCGGGTGCTTTACCTATTACTTATCATATCGGGCCAAGTAAATCAAAAGTGCATTTGAAATTAGCATTTGATTGGAAGTTAAGACCAGGTTTGAATGTTATTGCAACTATTAAGGGCTCAGAATATCCAGATCAGTGGATTGTCAGAGGCAATCACCATGACGCATGGGTCAATGGCGCGAATGATCCTATTAGTGGTATTGCTGCAGAGTTAGAAGAAGCTATTGCCATTGGTGGTTTATTAAAAAAAGGATGGAAACCAAAACGTACATTAATTTATTGTGCTTGGGATGCGGAAGAACCAGGTTTAATGGGCTCAACGGAGTGGGTCGAAGATCACGCACTTGAATTACAAGCAAAGGCAGTTGCATATATAAATTCAGATGGCAATGGCCGTGGATTTCTGGGTGTGCAAGGCTCTCACGGTTTATCTAATTTTGTAACTGATATCAGTAAATCGGTGATTGATCCGCAAGCGGGTGTTTCGGTATTTGAAAGACAGAAAGCGAATAGTGCAACCAATGCAAGCACAAGCAAATCAAAAAAAGAAATTTTTGAAGCAACCACTTATCCATTAGGTGCCATGGGTTCGGGCTCGGATTATTCTTCCTTCATACAACATATAGGCGTTCCTTCATTAAACATTGGTTACGGTGGTGAAGATGCAGGCGGCGAGTATCATTCTATTTATGATTCTTATGATCACTATGCTCGTTTTAAAGATGCAGAATTTAAATATGGGGTAACCTTAGCTAAAACATCAGGTCGCGCAGTGCTTCGTTTATCAGAAGCCGACGTGCTTCCTTTTGATTTCACCGCCTTACACAAAACCATCAAAGGATATATTACGGAGTTAGTTTCGAATGTAGATGCACTTCGTGAAAAAGCGCAGGTGGAAAATGATTTGATTAAAAACAATGCATATACAATTGCAGCCGATCCAACAACCAAATTAGCAACACCTACATTATTAACTGAGGTTCCTTTTGTTGATTTTTCTTCCCTATTAAATGCATTAGCAACACTAGAAAAATCGGCACAAAAATTAGAAAAATTAAAAGCTGGGGCAGATGCAAATAAATTAGCTGCAATTAATGCAAAAATATATTCAGCGGAACAATCCTTGTTACTCCCCGCTGGTTTGCCTCGTCGACCATGGTATAAGCATAGTTTATATGCACCAGGATTTTATACAGGCTATGGTGTTAAAACTGTACCTGGTGTTCGGGAGGCCATTGAACAACAAAATTGGACAGAAACACAACAGCAAATTACCGCAGTAGCAAATGCAATAAATAAATTTTCTTCCTATTTAGATGCATTATAGGGTGTAAATTTGCCTATGCCGTTTCAACTTCAATCTAGCTATACACCTTCTGGTGATCAGCCTGCAGCAATTGCACAGCTAACCGAAGCAGTGCAAGCGGGTGATCGCTATCAAACCTTATTGGGTGTAACTGGAAGTGGTAAAACATTTACCATTGCGAATTTGATTCAAAATGTGCAAAGACCTACACTTATATTAACGCACAATAAAACATTGGTTGCGCAATTATATGGCGAGTTCAAACAGTTTTTTCCGAACAATGCCGTAGGCTATTTTGTTTCCTATTATGACTATTATCAACCTGAAGCATATTTACCCACTTCAGGCGTTTATATTGAAAAGGATTTAAGTATTAACGAAGAATTAGATAAGCTAAGACTTCAAGCTACTGCGCATTTATTAAGTGGTCGTCGAGATATTATTATTGTTGCCAGCGTGAGTTGTATTTATGGAATGGGTAATCCTACTGAATATGAAAATGGAATTATTCGTATTGAAAAAGGGATGGTGATTTCCAGACAAGCCTTTTTACACGCATTGGTTAATAGCTTATACCACAGAACAGTCACTGAATTTGATCGTGGCGGTTTTAGGGTGCAAGGAGACACTGTAGATATTCGATTACCTTATGTTGATTATGGCTATCGGATTACATTTTTTGGAGATGAAATTGAATCCATCGAAAGCATTGAAATAGAGACAGGCAAAAGAATTGAGGAGATGGAAAATGCAGCTATTTTCCCAGCGAACTTATATCTCGCGCCGAAGGAAATGGTGCAACAAATAATTTATGAAATTCAAGATGAGGTGCGGGCGCAGGTGGAGTACTTCAAAAATGTGGGAAAGTACATTGAAGCGCAAAGGATTAAAGAACGCGTTGAATATGATATTGAAATGATTAGAGAGTTGGGTTATTGTTCTGGCATTGAAAACTATTCTCGATTTTTTGATCGCCGCAAACCAGGCACACGACCCTTTTGTTTGTTGGATTATTTTCCAAAGGATTTTTTATGTGTTATTGATGAAAGCCATGTGACAATACCACAAATATCTGGTATGTATGGTGGTGATAGAAGCAGAAAGATGAATCTGGTTGAATATGGATTTAGATTACCGAGCGCTATTGACAACCGACCTTTGAATTTTAATGAATTTGAAAATATCATTGGACAATCTATTTTTTTAAGCGCCACCCCTGGCGAATATGAATTAGAAAAAACCGCTGGATTAATTGTGGAGCAGGTAGTACGACCAACGGGTTTATTAGATCCGCCCATTGAAGTTAGACCTACAAAAAATCAAATAGACGATTTATTAGATGAGATAGCTAAGCAAGTAGAAATGGGCGACCGGGTTTTGGTGACTACGCTTACTAAAAAAATGGCGGAGGAAATGGATCGTTATTTGGTCCGTATACAAATCAAATCGAAATACATACATAGTGATATTGATGCGCTTGAGCGGGTTGAAATTTTAAGAGAATTAAGATTGGGTGTGATTGATGTGCTCGTGGGTGTTAATCTTTTAAGAGAAGGGCTTGATTTACCGGAGGTTTCCCTCGTGGCAGTGTTAGATGCAGACAAAGAAGGATTTTTAAGAAATGAAAAGTCACTCACCCAAACTGCTGGCCGTGCAGCACGTAATGTACGAGGTCGGGTAATTTTTTATGGCGATCAAATTACCAAAAGTATGCAACGTACGATTGATGAAACCAATCGTAGGCGCGCAAAACAAATGAAATACAATGAAGAACATGGTATTACACCAACGACGATTATTAAAAGTATTGAACAGGTAATGCAACAAACTTCGGTATTGGATATTAAAGGCTTTACACTTAATAATATTAATGTACGGACTTCGGATGAACTTGAAATGGTGGCGGATCCAGAAAGTATATATCAAACGATACCACAAATAGAAAAGGCCATTGCACAAACCAAAAAGCAAATGGAAAAATTTGCGAAGGCACTTGATTTTATGGAAGCTGCTAAGTTGCGCGATGAAATGTTCCGACTAGAAGCGCAGCTAGCAGGAATGAAAAAGAAATAGTGCGCATCATTAATAGT
Organism: uncultured Bacteroidota bacterium; assembly: GCA_938008665.1. Classification (GTDB taxonomy): domain Bacteria; phylum Bacteroidota; class Bacteroidia; order Chitinophagales; family Chitinophagaceae; genus Sediminibacterium. The sequence continues at coordinate 15,297 of CALLKA010000101.1, read as the reverse complement.
GTTATCCACCACTAAATAATGAATACCGGCCTAAAATGCTTTAATTTTACAACGACTATGATCTCTTTATTTGAATCTATATATAATGGCCTACTGCAAACAACTTGGTTAGAATTAATCGCGGTTATTGCTGGAATTGCCTCTGTATGGTATAGCAGAAAGGAAAGTATTTTAGTGTATCCGGTTGGCTTAATCAACACCACCATCTATATCTACCTTAGTTTTAAAGGACATTTATTAGGTGAGGCTAGTGTTAATTTATATTATACACTTATGAGTTTGTGGGGTTGGTATTTGTGGACAAGAGTAGACCCAAATAAACACAACATCATATTACAAATTACCAAAAGCAATATGCGCGATTGGTTTCATCAAATCCAATTTTTCTTAGCCTTTTATTTTTCGCTTTATTTTTCACTCACCTACTTAAAAAAGGATTTCGCACCAGAAGCCATTCCATGGGCAGATGCACTTGCGAGTGCTGCAGCCTATACGGGTATGTGGCTAATGGCAAGGAAAAAAGTAGAGAGCTGGATTTGGTGGATCATCACCAACATTGCATCAATACCATTATACTTTATAAAAGGATATACGTTTACCAGTGTTCAGTTTTTAATATTACTAGTCCTTGCCGTTGCTGGTTTAAAATCATGGAATGACAAAGCAAAAAATAATGCTAATAACGCAGCACTGTAATCTTATTATATTAAACGCATTTAAGCAATGAACAACGCTTTAAAAAAAATTGTAGTATTGGGTCCCGAATCAACAGGGAAATCAACACTTTGTGAACAGTTGGCAAATCATTACAATACATTGAACTGTCCTGAATATGCGCGACAATTTTTGTCTGAAAACGGTGTAAAATATAATTACACTGATTTATTAACAATTGCCAAGGGGCAATTAACATTAGAGGACAACTTTACACAACAAGCGATAGAAAATAAAAAAAACATGTTAGTTATTGACACTGATATGTATGTTATGAAGGTTTGGTGTGAATATGTGTTTGATAACTGTCCTACTTTTATTTTAGAACAAATAAATGCGCGTAGCTATGATTATTACTTATTGTGCGATATAGACCTGCCATGGACCGCAGATGAAATGCGCGAATATCCCGATAACAAACCAAGACAAGAATTATTCCAAATTTATAGGGATCTATTAATTAATCAAAACACACCTTGGGGTATTGTAACCGGGATGGGAGACGTAAGGACTAAGAACGCAATAAAGCTAATAGATAAAAATTTAAAATAGTAAACGCAAGCTAATTTTTTAAAAGCGCACGTACATCTTCATCGCCTTCAATATTATTCATCTCTCTTAAAATTTGAGGATAACGCCATGACACTCTTCTTGTCATTGGTCTTGCAGTAAACTTTTTTGGATTCGGAAAACCAGCAACAATCATTGCAGCCTCAGCTCTGCTTAATTTTTTTGCTGACTTATGAAAGTAATGTTGTGCTGCAGCTTCTACGCCAAAACAACCCGGCCCCGTTTCAATTACATTTAAATACACTTCCAAAATTCTTTTTTTACCCCAGACCCACTCTATTAAAAATGTAAAATATACTTCCGGTATTTTTCTAATGTACTTATCATATCTACCACCCTGCCATAAAAAAACATTTTTTGCAGTTTGTTGTGTAATCGTACTAGCACCCCCACCTATCGGAATTTTTGATTTTTTCTTTTTCTTTTTTGGTCGTAAACTTTTTTCAATTGCATCCCAATCAAAACCACTATGGTCTGTAAATGATTGGTCCTCACTAGCAAGGGCTGCTAGTTTAATATTATAGGACATTTCATTCCAGGAAACATAATCTCTTTTCAAACCTAACCCAAATGCATTTGTTAATTGCGTAATTGTAATAGGCGGCTCCACCAATTTTATGATAATTACATAAATAAGGGAGCTAATAAATAAATAGATAAAAAATCTGTAAATTTTTTTAAACACAAGCAGCTATTAAAGTATTTCCAAACTAAATCTTTTTCCAATAGGTCGGTAATTTGGATTTGCTTTTCGCAATAATCTCCCAGCAACTACTGCTACTGCACCACCAATTAGTTTTGGAATATTTTTTTGTTCTAAAATAGGATCATTATTAATTAAGCTGTTAAGGACATTCAATAATACATATCCAGCGCCACCTACTTGTAAAGCAGCACCATTGGTGACAACGCTATTATAATGCCCCCTATCTTTTGCAAAGGCTTTAATTTCATTGATATGGAGCACCATTTTTCCTAATTTAAGTGTATCCTCACCATAAGTACCAAACATGGTCATCACTCTTTGTAATGCAAATTGATTTATTTGAATTGTATCTTCCTTAATTGCAGAAACATATCCAGTTAACCATTGATCATTACTAAATTGAAAGTTAATATAATCACCCACCGAAAAGGAACGTATGGTAACCCCTCTTTCCTTAAGTAAAAGCAGGCGTCCCTTTTGTGCACTTAAGTTGACAGAAAAGCAAGCAATGCAGATTAAAAAAAGAAGTGATTTTTTATTCATAATAGCAATTTACAATAAAGGAGCCGTTTAAAAAAGTAATTAAATCGAACAAAAATCTATTTATTAATATTTTAACGCTCCCAGAAACAATGCTGCGCTAAATACAAGTATAATAATTGCTGAAATACGATTTATCCAAATCAAGTTCTTCTCCGTTAAACTTGGCCGCAACCTACTTGCCAAAGCCACTTTAATTAAATCAGATAAAAGCAAAAAAATCAAGCAGGTGGCAAAAACGACGAACTTGTATTGAACAGGATTGTTTGTTTCAGCTGCACTTGCTCCAATAGCGGCGGTCCAGGCAAACCAAAATATAAACACACTTGGATTTAGGGTATTCATTAAAAATCCTGATATGTATATTCCGAAATAATCTCTTTTTCTAAAAACTTTTTCTTCTCCTTTGTCGTCAGACTCCAATTTTATCTTTTTAAAGAACAAAGTATATAAACCCAACAACAACAAAAATCCTGCACCAGCCATGGCGATGAAAGCTTTATGATTTAATACTAATAAAAAAATGCTTGTGAAAATATTTGCAATAAGCAATAAACCAATATCACTTGTGGAAACCCCAGCAACAAAAAGATAACCCGCTTTCCGACCATTAGTAATACTTTGTTTTAGTATAGCAAAAATGACAGGACCCAATGAGATACTTAATATAAGCCCCAATAACAAACCCTTAATAATAGGAGCTAACATTTTATTTATTTTGTATAAAAATTTCCCAATCTTTTAATATATCGCCCTTTAATACCCTTGGAAATTTATGTTGTCCACCTATCTTTCCTTTGGCTTGCATAAAATCCATAAATACATTTTCTTTTAAAACAGTTACGCGTATTCTTTTTAATGCACTTTTTCTCTCAATGGCATAATCGTCGTTAAGTGCAATCAACTTTTCATCAATTGCTTTCGCTAAAGCAACCCCATCTACTTCTTGATCACAAGCTACGTACCAATGATGTCCAAATAAGGAATCTACATTTTCACCACGAACGCCATATTCTGGAATGGATAAGTTGAATTCTTCACTCACTAAATGAATTGCTTTATTCATATTGTCAACACTTAAGTGTTCGCCAACAATGCTTAAAAAATGCTTGGTTCTTCCCGTGATGATAATTTCAGCATTCTCTTTATCCACAAAACGTACCGTATCTCCAATTAAATAACGCCATGCACCTGCATTGGTACTAATTAATAATGCATAGTCCTTACCTTCCTCTACTTCATGTATCATTAGCGCTTCAGGATTTTCAACCATTTCTCCATCCGCATCAAAATTATTTTCATCAAAAGGTACAAATTCAAAAAAGATATGTTGATTGTATGAAAGACGCATACCCTTTGCATTTTGCTTATCCTGCCAAGCTAAAAAACCCTCACTTGCTAAATAGGTTTCAACATAGGTAATGGGCTTTCCCAATAATTTTTCAAAGCCTACTTTATAAGGTTCAAAGCTTACACCACCGTGAACAAAAAAAGTTAAGTTGGGCCAAATCTCATGTATATTTTGAACCTTATATTTTTCGATGACCATTTCAAGACACATTTGAATCCAAGCAGGCACACCCGCTAAAAAACCAATATCCCAGTCGGGTGCCTTTTCGACAATATCAACCAGTTTTTTATTCCAATCTTTTTCTTTGGCAATTTTTTTACCTGGTTTATAAAACGGCTGAAACCAAAAAGGTGATTTTTTAGCTGTAATACCACTTAGGTCTCCAGCATAATAACCGGGTCCCTTTTGTAAATCGGTGCTACCACCAAGGGTGAGCATTCCACTTCCAATAGAGCTGAGTGAAATTCCTTGATACGTTAATAAGCTAAGTAATTGTTTAATCATGATCACCTTGTTGCCCTTTAGCAAATCATTAGTGATAGGGATATATTTACTTGCCGACTCGCTGGTGCCGCTACTTAATGCGAAATATTTAATTTTTCCTGGCCAACAGATATCCTCTTTTCCGTCAAGGGTTTGATACCACCATTCCTTATAAATTTTATTGTAATTATAGGTGGGTACATTTTGTTGAAAGGCTTTTCCTGGATGCCTACTTAATAAAATTTGTTCAAATTTATTTTGTTGGCCAAAGGCGGTATAACGCGCGCGACGTAATAATTTTTTTAATACGCGTAGTTGTGCCCTTTTTGGACTTTTTTGGGGGATACCCAAGGCTTTGCTAATCGTTTTGGGTAAATTAATCTCGAAAATTGGCATCTACAGAATCGTTTTATATTTTAAAGATTATTCGCAAAAATAGGAATGTTATTCGAGTAAACGACCCTACTTTTGCATATGTTTAAAAATACACTTTTACAAGCTACCGAAGCAGGCGCAGTGGAACTTAGGCGCTTTTTTAACGGATCCTTCACCATTTCTAGTAAAGCTAGTATTAATGATTTGGTAACGGAAGCAGATCATGCATCTGAAAAAGCGATTTTTAGCGTGATACAAAAAAATTTCCCTGATCATTTTATATTAAGTGAAGAAACGGGCGCGCTACCCCAAGACTCTGATTATAAGTGGATTATTGATCCCATTGACGGCACTATTAATTTTGCAAATGGTATTCCTATATGTTGTGTAAGTATTGGCCTGGAACACCAAGGTCAAATGATTTTGGGCGCGGTGTATAATCCTTTTATGAATGAAATGTTTATTGCAGAGCGCGGACAAGGAGCAACCTTGAATGATAAAAAAATTCAAGTAAGTGATAAGTCTGATTTATTAACAAGCTGCTTAGTCACTGGATTTCCATATCAATATTTAGATACCGCTAACGGACCCTTACAAATTTTTGAAAAATTAATTCGCAAGGCCATTCCAGTTCGTAGATTAGGAAGTGCTGCACTTGATTTGTGTTGGACAGCGGCAGGTAGATTTGATGGTTTCTATGAACACAAATTACAAGCATGGGATAGTGCGGCAGGATTTTTAATTGTAGAAGAAGCAGGTGGAAAAGTCACGGATCTACAAGGAAATCCTTATACACCCTACAATCCAGGCATCATTGCTACCAATGGAAAAATTCACCAACAACTACAGTTAGTTATTAATGGAGGAACACTTTAATATTTTTTATGTCAACAGAAAGAACAGAAATTGAAAAACTAGGTGAGTTTGGTTTGATAGACCATCTAACCGAAAATTTTGAAATTCAAAATGTATCCACTGTGTTATCCATTGGAGATGATGCAGCAGTGATTGATCATTTTGGAAAACAAACTGTAATAACGACCGATTTATTAATTGAAGGGGTGCACTTCGATTTAATGTATACGCCTTTAAAACATTTAGGATACAAAGCGGTGATTGTTAATTTAAGTGACATTTATGCAATGAATGCGCAACCCACGCAAATCACGATGAGCATCGCTTTCAGCAATCGATTTAGCTTGGAAGCCCTAAATGAATTTTATGATGGTGTTCATCACGCTTGTGAATTATATGGTGTTGATTTAATAGGTGGTGATACGAGTACTTCTCAAAAAGGATTCATCATTTCTGTAACTGCGATTGGTGAAGTAAGCCCAGATAAATATGTAAAACGAAGCACTGCTGAAAGTGGTGATTTAATTTGTGTATCGGGTGATTTGGGTGGTGCTTTTTTGGGATTGACTTTAATGGAACGCGAGAAACAAATATTTTTAGAAAACCCACAAGTACAACCGACATTAGAAAACGAAGATTATATTGTTGGAAGGTTGTTGCGTCCAGAAGCAAGAAAAGATATTTTAGATATACTTGAACAACAGGAAATACTTCCTACTGCGATGATGGACGTAAGTGATGGCTTAAGTAGTGATGTATTGCATTTGTGTAAACAAAGCAATTTAGGTTGTCGTATATATGAAGAGAAAATTCCTATTCATGAGGATACCAAAGCTGCTGCGTTTAAGTTTGGCTTGGATCCAACGGTATGCGCACTAAACGGCGGCGAGGATTATGAACTATTATTTACTATGAAACAATCCGATTATGATAAAATTACTTTGCAAGAAGAAATTAGCGTGATTGGCTATATGTGTGATGCTGATGAGGGCACTAAAATTATTACTAAGGGAAAAAATGTGTTTGATATTACTGCACAAGGTTGGAATGCATTTGGCAACAAAGCATAATTACACTAGCAAGTAATCAATTTTATTATACGTCGATCTGCAGTTAAACAAAGCAGGTCGGCGTTTTCATTTACATTTATCTTTCCTGTAATTTCTGCATGCTTCATCACTTTTGCAGGATATAAGCTACACATCCTTACTGCCTCGCCTAAATCAATACCTACTTCGTTAATTAAATTATTGACCGATTTTAGTTGTGTCAAAGAAGAACCACTTAACACACCCGCACTTTCATACTTATCTCCTGCTATTTGATGTTGGTATATTCCTGAATTTGTTGCAGTTACAGCATCTGTTATACAAAACAAGCGGTCTCCCATAATTTTTTTTGCAATTTTTATTGCGTTGAAATCAACATGATAACCATCCGCAACCAAACTACAAGCCACTTTATTATGATTAAAAATTGCACCTACCATACCCGGGGCACGATGTTGCAATGCGCTCATTGCATTATATAAATGAGTTGCTACTGAAATATTATTATTAAACGCTTGGTTTGCTTGTTCATAGGTAGCATCACTATGACCGGCTGAAACTACGATACCATTATTTTCAATTAAATCAATAATAGATGCATCCACCATTTCTGGCGCAAGCGTAATCATACTAATAAACGCTTTTCCGTAATCCAATAAATCCTGTACTTCTTTTAATGTAGGTTGATGTATATGCTCCATTGCATGCGCCCCTTTTTTTAGCGGATTAATCCAAGGCCCCTCAATATGTAAGCCAATGCAACCCTTACCACCATTCGCTTTATAGTCACGAACGGCATCAATACATTTATAAATTACCTCCCAACTTTGGGTTGCCAAGGTTGGCTGAAAATAGGCGGTACCACTGGCCAAACAATAATTATAAATTTTTTGAATAGTATCGGCGTTTGGAAACTCAGATAATAATTTTTCATCCGCACCATAAATTTGTAAATCAATCAATGCGGGAACTACCAGCGGTATTGAATTTTTATGATCATACCCCTCTTTTTTTATATGCGTTATTTTTCCGTTTTCAATTACGATAACGCACTCCGAAATCCAATGTTCTCCGGTAAATAATTCTTGAACCGATAAAATTTGTTGCATTATAATTCAATATTAAAAAAATCAGCGTTTTTCCAAAAAGGAAATTGCTCCCTCGTTTTTACTAACTCTTCTTTTTGAAGTGTGATATGAAAAATATCCTCCTCATAAGCGCAGTGATATAAAACTTCGCCCAATGGCCCTACCACCATACTATCTCCACTATGCATCATATTTTTACCATCTAACCCAACCCGATTCACGCCAATGGTGTAGCATTGGTTTTCAATGGCGCGGGCTGTCAGTAAGGTTTTCCAAGCATGGTTTCTTTTTTCAGGCCAATTAGCTACATACAACAAAACATCATATTCTAAGCCAGCCACATTTGTATTTTCTGTATTTGATTCCTTATTGGATGTTGCTAATTGTTGGCGCGCCCAAACTGGGAAACGCAAATCAAAACAAATTTGTAAATTAATTTTCCAACCCTTTACACTTGCAATCAATCTTTTATTTCCTTCACTATAAAATTCATGTTCGCCAGCAAAAGCAAATAAATGTCGTTTATCATAATAGCCCAATTGTCCATTAGGTAACATCCATATTAAGCGATTATAGTAGTTGCCGTTTTCTTCAATGATAACAGAACCGGTGATGATTGATTTTTTAGTCTCTGCCAATCGGCGCATCCATTGAACCGTGGGTCCTTCCATGGTTTCTGCAAACAAGGCAGGCTGCATACTAAATCCTGTTGTAAACATTTCGGGAAGTACAATAATTTCAGTTGGCTCATCAATAGCCATAATCTTTTTAGCCAAGGCTTCTAGGTTTGCGCCTTTATCCTCCCAAAAAAGGGCGGTTTGTATTATTGTAAATTTAAGTGATGACACAGAAGATGTTTTATGCTGCATTAAAGATACAATAAACGGGGATTATTTATTTCGCCTTATTCAGTTGTTGTAAAATGGGCTGGATTAGGGCAGACTCAAAGCCGCGTTGGTATAAAAACGCCTGTGTTTTAGCCATCCGACTTAAACCCCTTTCGCCTTTGAGACTATTCCATTTCTTCTTGGCTAAAAATAGTAAAGTGGTATTATAGTCATCCAAGTCAATACTTTTCAACGCCTTTTTAATATTCACTGGGCTCACTCTTTTTTGTTGCAGTGCATATTGAATTTTACTTTTCCCCCATTGTTTTATTCGAAAGTGGCCTCCCGCAAAAAGGGTGGCAAATCGCTCTTCATTTAAAAAATTGTCTGTAATTAAATTGGATAAAATCTCTTCCACTTCACTTTTAGTCATGCCCAATTCGTATAGCTTATCGCGTACCTCCTGTTGGGCTCTTTCTTGATAGGCACAAAAATGCCGTATCCTTTGAATAGCCTGCTCTTTACCAATTCTAATTTTATTCATTTTGTAGATAAGAATGTCAATAAGAAATGCTAAAATAGCTTTTTAATCTTAAGATTTTGCATTAGGTTTGTCTTGTTAGAAAAGTTAAATAAATACAAAGGAATTATGAAATTTATAGTATCATCCTCCTCTCTTTTAAAACACTTGCAACAAATCGCAGGGGTTATTAATACCAACACTGTTTTACCAATTTTGGAAGATTTTTTATTCGAGATTGAAGATAAAAAATTAAACATTATTGCGACCGATTTGGAGACAGTGATGCGCGTTCAAATGGATGTAGAAAGCAAGGCCAATGGTCGTGTTTGTATTCCAGCTAAAATTTTAATTGATTCATTAAAAAATATTGCAGACCAGCCGCTTACTTTCAACATAGATAAAAACTATGCTGTTGAAATCACAAGCGATAATGGTAAGTATAAAGTGATGGGCGAAAATCCAGATAATTTTCCAAAAGAACCTACAGCTGATGATACCACTGGATTTAAAATGACAAGCACCGGTTTGTTAACCGCAATTAATAAAACTTTATTTGCAGTAAGTGGTGATGATTTAAGACCAGCAATGACAGGCGTATTTTTTGAATTATCAAAAGATGGCGTTCAGTTTGTTGCAACCGATGCACACCGCTTGGTAAGATATAAGCGTACCGATACGAAGGCTACACAAAACGCATCTTTCATTGTTCCTAAAAAGCCGTTGAATTTATTAAAAAATGCATTGCCAGATAATGAAGATCCAATCACAGTGAGCTTTAATAGCAACCATCTTTTTGTAGATCATGGATCAACGCAATTAATTTGTCGTTTAATTGATGCGCGTTTCCCAGACTATAAAGTGGTTATCCCTGCGGACAATCCTTATCGCTTAACGGTGAATAAACATGATTTTCAAAATGCTTTACGTCGTGTAAATGTATTTAGTAACAAAAGCACCAATCAAGTTGCTTTGAATATTACTGGTAATGAATTGCAAATGGCTGCACAGGACATTGATTTTAGTTTTGAGGGTAATGAGCGCATGAGTTGTGAATACAAAGGAGAGGATATTCAAATTGCATTTAATGCAAAGTTTTTAATTGAAATGTTGAGTGCCGCAGATACAGATGACATATTTATTGAATTATCTACGCCTAGTAAAGCAGGTTTGATAAAACCATCCGAACAAGCACCAGGAGAGGACTTGTTAATGCTAGTGATGCCGCTGATGTTAAATAGTTAATCCGTACCCTAAATATATGCCCTAGGGCAAGTTTTGAAAACCCGTTGATCTACACCAAGAACATCGGGTTTTTTATTTACATTTATAGTCTAAAACCAAGCCCATGTTTGAGAGTATACAGTCTTATTTTAGTAGCATACCTAGTTTACATCGTGCGCTTATTTTAGCAGGCGGGATTACCTTTTTTTGGTTGGTTGAATCCGCTATCCCTTTGTTTAAATTTCAATCTAACAAATGGCGTCACGCTTCCATTAATATTTTTTTCACCCTCACGACTATTGTAATCAATTTTGGATTTGCCTTGTTAATGGTAAAAACAAGTGATTGGACGATTGCTAATAATTTTGGACTTTTAAATATGGTATCCTTACCCAACATAGCTTCGGCTATAATTGGTTTATTATTACTCGATTTTATTGGTGCGTATTTGGTACATATGATTGAGCATAAAGTAAAATTTTTATGGAAATTTCATATGGTGCATCATGCCGATACGCAAGTAGATACCACTACTGCAAATCGTCACCATCCAGGAGAATCCGTTATTAGAGCGGTGTTTGCAATATTGGCCGTTTTTGTTTTAGGCACACCAATGTGGCTGGTCATGTTGTATCAAAGCTTAAGTGTGGTGCTTTCACAATTTAATCACGCAAATATTAAAACCCCATCTTGGTTTGATAAAACCCTTAGTTTAATTATTGTCTCGCCGAATATGCACCGCATACATCATCATTTAATGCGTCCGCAAACCGATAGTAATTATGGGAATATATTTTCATTTTGGGATAAATTATTGGGAACGTATAATAGCACACCGATGTCTGAAATTAAATATGGCTTAGATGTTTTAGACAACCAACGAGACCAAGATTTATTATATCAATTAAAAATGCCGTTTAATAAAAATATTAAAACGGATTATTAAATAAGTTTCATTTATGAAAATTGGTGCTTTTATACCTGCTCGCTATGCGGCTACGCGTTTTCCAGCTAAATTAATGCAAACATTGGGTGACAAAACGGTGATTAGACATACCTATGATAACACGGTTGCCACTGGATTATTTGATGTGGTATATGTCGTAACCGATAGTGAAATTATTTTTAATGAAATAACACAATATGGCGGCAACGCCATTATGAGCAAGCGTTCACATGAAAGTGGAAGTGATCGTATTGCTGAGGCCGTGCAGGAATTGGATATTGATATTGTAGTGAATGTACAAGGAGATGAACCCTTTGTAAAAAGAGAACCTCTGGAAAAAGTAATTGCTGTTTTTTCAGATGCGAAAGTTCAAGTAGCTTCATTAATGCAGGTACTCACTGATAGCGCTTTAATTCAGGATCCTAATTATGTAAAAGTAACAGTAGATAAAAATAACAATGCATTGTTTTTTTCACGTAGTGTAATTCCTTATCCAAGAAGCACCGAGTCGCCAATTACTTATTATGAGCACATTGGCGTATATGCATTTCAAAAACAAGCATTACTTAATTTTACCAACTGGCCAATGTCGCCATTAGAAGCTGCTGAAAAAATTGAATGTTTGCGTTATTTGGAAAATGGGGTATCGATTAAAATGATTGTAACAGAATATATGGGTGTTGAAATTGACACGCCCGCAGATTTAATTAAAGCGGCAAAGCTTTTATAAAATGAATAGTAAATAATCATAAAGCGGGAATTGAATCCGCTATAAAGTTTATCTTTGTAATGGATTACGGTTTTATGAATCAACAAATATTTATACATCCCCTTATATTAAAATAATAAAAATGCAGTTTAAGAATTTAAAGCTAGTTGACTATGTTGTTTATGGTCGTGGCGCGTTTAATCAATTAGATGAAATTTTAGCCCCTCGCCGAAAGGATAATTTTCCGATGATATTTTTCTTGGATCATTATTTTATTGGTAAACCATTAGCGGGTCGCATTCCATTAAGAGGGAAAGATAAAATTGTATATGTGGATGTAACACAGGAGCCCAAAACAAAACAAGTGGATGCATTGGCTGCTGAACTTAAAGCTGAATTTGGTGAAGTAAGCGGCATCATTGGCATTGGCGGTGGTTCGGCGATGGATTTAGCAAAAGCAGTTTCATTAATGATGACCAATCCGGGATCGTCTGCCGATTATCAAGGATGGGATTTGGTTAAAGTGCCTGGTGTTTTTAAAGTGGGTATTCCAACCCTAAGTGGCACTGGCGCAGAGGTAAGTCGTACCACTGTATTAACGGGCCCAACACGTAAACTAGGTATGAACTCCGACTTCACCCCGTTTAATCAAATCGTATTAGATCCTGAATTAACTAAAAATGCGCCTGCAAATCAACGTTTTTATACAGGCATGGATTGTTATATACATTGTATTGAAAGTTTAGAAGGCACTTATTTAAATGAGTTCAGCAAAAGCTACGGAGAAAAAGCATTACAGCTTTGTCAAAAAGTATTTGTAGAAAAAAATCATTGGGACGATGAAAGTGATGACCAATTAATGATGGCTTCTTATGCAGGTGGAATGAGTATTGCATATAGCCAAGTGGGTGTCGCGCACGGACCAGGCCATCGCCTGCGCCGGCATCACCGCGTGGGGCGCGATCAGCAAGCTCGACAAGCTGACCGCCGACGACCATGTCGCGGTAATCGGCTGCGGCGGCGTCGGCCTCAATGCCATCCAGGGCGCGATGCTGTCGGGCGCCAGCCGGATCATCGCCGCCGACCTGCTCGACTGCGACCTGGTGGTGGCCAACGCCGACCAGGCTGAGGCGGTGCTGGAAGTCGGCCGGGCCGGCCGCATGCGCGACACGCTGTTCATCGGCCAGCCCAACCCGGCGCTGGCCAGCGCCGCCGCGCAGCTCGGCGAAGTCGGGGGCGGGGCGGGTGGCGGCTACACCGGTCAGGCGGGTATAGAAGGTGGCCAGCGCATCCACGCTGGCGGGGTCGTTCACATGGGTGCTGACTTGGGGGCCGATGGGGGAAATGCTCATGTGGGACTTTCGTTGGGAAGGTGGGAGCGCGCCCCTGCGCGCGAATGTTTTGTGCAACCCGGCCAGTGTAGACACCCTCGCCACCCCTCACAAGCCCATAAAACTGAATTGATTGTTCAAGATAGTGAACAATGCATGCATGGAAGACCAAAAAATCAGCACCCTCTGGACGCACTTGCACTGGCTGAGCGTGCTGGCGCAGCAGGGCAGCTACACGGCCGCCGCCGCCCGCCTGGGCGTGAGCAAGGCTGCCATGAGCCAGCGCATCGCGGAGCTGGAACGTGCCGCCAAAGTCACGTTGGTGCAGCGCACCACCCGCAGCCTGCGCCTGACCGAGGCCGGGCAGCGGCTGGTGGACGACACCCGCGCTTCGTTTGAGCAGATCGAGCAAAGCTTTTCGCAGGTGCGCGACCTGGCGGCCCAGCCTGGGGGGCTGATCCGGGTGACTGCGCCCGTCGCGCTGGCCCGGCAGCAGCTGGTGCCGCTGTTCGCGGACTTTTTGAAAGACTTTCCGGAGGTGCGTATCGAGCTGGACATGTCCGATCGGCTCAGTCCTTTGGCCACCGAAGGTTTTGACCTGGCCATTCGCCATACCGCCCGCCCACCCGACACCCATGTGGCCTGGGCGCTGTGCGACACCCAATCGGTGTTGGTGGCCACGCGTGCTTATTTGCGCCGCCGGGGTGAGCCGCAGACCCCGGCAGACCTGCAGGCCCACAACTGCCTGCATTACCCGCGTTCACAGGAAACCCCTGCCTGGACTTTCGAGCCCCGTGATCCCCAGCGCGGCAGCGAGCGCATCACAGTGCCAGTGTCCGGCAACTTCGCCGCAAACAACAGTGAAGCCCTGCGCGAGGCCGCGCTCATGGGCGCGGGCATTGCCTTGATGCCAGACTTCAGCGCCCAGGCCGCCTTGCGGCAAGGCAAATTGGTGCCCGTGTTGCCCGACTGGAAACCCGTGGGCGCTTTTGCCGAAACCATCTACGCCATCCGCCCGTATGCGCCGCATGTGCCCCGGGCGGTGACGGCGCTGGTGGAGCGCTTGAGGCAGGACTTGGCGTCGGGCTTTGGGATTTGAAATTAAACTTAAGAGTTAATTATTTGAAGTGCAAAAAACATGACGAATATTGCTGTGCGGCAAGCCACTCTGGCTGATGTGGGGCGTTGCCCCCACACTTTGTGAAAGACATGATGTGAGAGACGTCTCCTGCTATCCTTTTATGTTGGCTCTGGCCGTGATCGTGCCTGTGCTGGTGTGGTCTGGCTGGCAGCCATATGACCAAGTTACTTGGTGGATGGAGGTTTTCCCCGTTTTTCTGGTGGTGCCGGTGCTTTGGCTCACGAGGGAACGGTTTCCTCTGACGCCACTGCTGTATGCCCTGATTGCCGTGCATGCGGTGGTGCTCATGGTAGGTGGCGCTTACTCCTACGCGCGCGTGCCCCTGGGGTTTGATTTGGCCCAGTGGCTGGGACTGCACCGCAACCCTTACGACAAGATTGGTCATTTCATGCAGGGCTTTGTGCCCGCTCTGGTGGCCCGTGAGATTTTGCTGCGCGGTCAGTGGGTGCGGGGGCGCAAAATGTTGGCCTTTGTTGTGGTGTGCATGGTGTTGGCGATCAGTGCGACCTATGAGCTTATCGAATGGGCGGCTGCACTCATGCTTGGACAAGGGGCGGATGAGTTTTTGGGGACTCAAGGTGATCCGTGGGACACGCAGTCGGACATGTTCTTTGCCCTGCTCGGTGGTGTGGCCGCGATGTGGGGGATGGCCCGTTGGCAAGATCAACAGATCCGTTGTCTACTTGATAAGGGTGAGTCAAGCACTTAATGCAATGCCCTCAGGCCCCCCGTGCCAGCACGGGAAACAACTGGTGCAGCCCGTCCGTCATCACTTCCACCGCCAGCGCGGCGAGGATCAAGCCCATCAACCGTGTCATGACGTTGATGCCGGTTTTGCCCAGGATGCGGGCGATGGGGCCAGCCAGTG
>CALLKA010000100.1 GCA_938008665.1 uncultured Bacteroidota bacterium | reverse complement strand
GCTTCTGATAAAATGATTGCAGAAGCAAAAGATAAAGCAAAGACTGAGTATGATAGAATCTTAGCTGATGCGCAATTAGCAATCAATCAACAAAAGAATGCAGCGATCACTGAGGTTAAAAATCAAGTGGGTACATTGGTTATTGATGTAGCTGAAAAAGTATTAAGAAAGGAGTTGTCTAATAAAGCCGATCAAGAGTCTTATATTAAACAATTAGCAGACGGGGTTAAATTAAATTAATAAAAATGCCGAACGCAAGATTAGCAGGTAGATATGCAAAAAGCATCCTTGATTTAGCTATTGAACAAGGTCAGTTGGAAGCGGTGTATGCGGATATGAAGTACATACAAGCAGCTTGTAATGCAAGCAGCGAGTTTGTAAATATGTTGCGCAGCCCCATTATAAAAGCAGATCAAAAAAATAGCATCTTGAGTGCTGTTCTAAAAAATAATGTAGGTGTGTTGTCCAATGCATTTATTGTTTTGTTGGTGAAAAAAGGAAGAGAAAGTGATTTGCATGAAATTGCCAATACATTTATTGAACAATACAATAGCATGAAAGGAATTCATCAAGTGACTTTAACTACTGCAGTTGAAATTAGTGCTGAGGTGAAAAATTCGATCGAACAAAAAGTGAAATCCGACAATTCATTTACATCGGTTGAGCTGACTACTAAAACAGACGAAAGTTTGATTGGCGGTTTTGTACTTGAGTTTAATAATAATTTATTAGACGCAAGTATTTCAAGAGACCTAAAAGATATAAAGAAACAATTTTTACAAAACGAGTTCGTAGCAAAAATATAATTATACAAATAAAATAATCGTTATGGTGGACATTAAACCCGATGAAATTTCAGCAATTCTTAGACAGCAACTAAGCAATTTCAATGCCTCGGCTGACTTAGAGGAAGTGGGAACTGTATTACAAGTAGGTGATGGTATTGCCCGTGTATATGGTTTGAACGGTGTAAGAAGTGGTGAGTTAGTGGTATTTGAAAATGGAACTAAAGCAATCGCCCTTAACCTTGAGGAAGACAATGTGGGTGTGGTATTGATGGGAGATAGTAAAGGTATCAAGGAAGGAAATAAAGTAAAAAGAACAGGTCAAATCGCTTCTATTAAAGTAGGAGAAGGTTTGGTAGGCCGTGTTATTAATACATTAGGAGAACCCATTGATGGTAAAGGTGCGATTACTGGTGAATTGTATGAAATGCCATTGGAGCGTAAAGCACCAGGGGTAATTTTCCGTGAGCCAGTAAAGGAACCATTACAAACAGGTATCAAAGCAATTGATGCGATGATTCCAATTGGTCGTGGACAAAGAGAGTTAGTCATTGGTGACCGTCAAACAGGTAAAACTGCTATTTGTGTGGACACGATTATTAACCAAAAAGAATTTTTTGATGCAGGAAAACCAGTGTACTGTATTTATGTAGCGATTGGACAAAAAGCATCTACCATTGCAGGTGTGATGAAAACATTAGAAGATAATGGAGCTATGGCTTATACCATCATCGTTGCTGCTCCTGCAGCTGATCCAGCGCCATTACAATTCTATGCGCCATTTGCGGGTGCAGCCATTGGAGAATTTTTCCGTGATACAGGTCGTCCAGCATTGATTGTTTATGATGATTTATCAAAACAAGCAGTAGCATATCGTGAGGTATCTTTATTATTACGTCGCCCGCCAGGACGTGAGGCATATCCAGGTGATGTATTCTATTTGCACAGTCGTTTATTAGAGCGTGCTGCAAAAGTTATTGCCAATGACGATGTTGCTAAAAATATGAATGACTTACCTGATTCCATCAAGCATTTGGTGAAAGGTGGTGGCTCATTGACTGCATTGCCAATCATTGAAACACAAGCGGGTGATGTATCTGCTTATATCCCAACGAACGTAATTTCAATTACCGATGGTCAAATATTCTTAGAGGGTAACTTATTTAACGCAGGTATTCGTCCAGCGATTAACGTAGGTATCTCTGTAAGCCGTGTGGGTGGTAATGCGCAGATTAAGTCAATGAAAAAAGTATCTGGTACTTTAAAATTAGACCAAGCTTTATACAGAGAGTTGGAAGCATTCTCTAAGTTTGGTGGTGATTTGGATCCAGCAACAAAGTCAGTAATTGACAAAGGGGCTAGAAACGTGGAAATTTTAAAGCAAGCACAATACACGCCATTCTCAGTTGAAAAACAAGTAGCCATTATTTACTTAGGTACGAATGGTTTATTGAGAGAGGTTGCAGTACGTAAGGTAAAAGAGTTTGAAGCACATTTCTTACTAGAAATGACTAATAAACTTCCAAATGTATTGGCTGAGTTTAAAAAAGGAAATTTACCTGAAGATGGATTAAAGCAAATGCTTGATTTAGCGAACAGCATTATTCCTCAATACAAATAGTATTAGTTTATATTAAATTGATATAAAAACCCTGAACTATGTTCAGGGTTTTTTGTTATTATAGTATGTCTGTGATTAAAGTACAAAATATAAGCAAGCATTTTGGAAGCTTAAAAGCGGTAGATGATTTAAGCTTTGAAGTGCAAGCAGGCCAGGTATTTGGCTTTTTAGGTCAAAATGGATCAGGTAAAAGTACCACCATACGTATGTTGCTGTCCTTAATTCACCCAACAAGTGGCCAAATTGAAATTTTTGGAAAGCGTATCGAAAAAGACAGGGAAGCAATTTTAGAACAAGTGGGTGCGATTATTGAAAGGCCCGATTTGTATCCCTATTTAAGTGCTAGGGAACATTTGGAATTATTTGCAAAAGTACGAAAGCAAAAAATTGGAGAAGCTGACATTAATGCCACGCTTGAAAAAGTAGGTTTGGCCCATCGGGCGAAAGATAAAGTGCAAACTTTTTCATTGGGCATGAAACAGCGCTTAGGTATTGGTATAGCATTAGTACATAATCCTTCCTTAATTATATTGGACGAGCCTACCAATGGATTGGATCCGCAGGGGATTGCAGATATCCGACAATTAATTCAATACCTAGCTAAGGAAGAAGGGAAAACGGTATTGGTATCCTCGCATTTGCTTTCAGAAATTGAACAAGTAGCCCACCAAATTTTAATCATTCACCAAGGAAAAAAAATGGTGGAAGGGGTGACCAAGGAATTGTTAGATCCGGAGAAAAGAATTGTGCAGATAAAAACTTCCGATGATGCAAACGCCTTGAAAGTTATTGTTGGGGGTAGTTTTAGTAATTATTTATTGTCGCGCAGTGAAGGCATTTACTTAAAAATACCTACCCGTGAAATTCCATTACTGAATGAATCATTGGTAAATGCAGAGGTTGCGCTACTAGGTATTGAAACAAAGAACTCCTTAGAAGATTATTTTTTACAAATCACTTCAAACGCTTAATTATGTGGTCGCTGATAAAAGTTGAATTGTATAAAATATTTAGCCGTCCACGCACGTATATTGCTTTTGGCGCTATTGCAGCACTAATAGTAGTGATACAATTGGGGTTAAAAATTGATGGCGATTCCTATGCTTCCTTTTTAATGAAAGATATTAATGATACTTTAACGGTGGATGGTAAAGTATTGAATGGGTATTTGATTTGTTATATATTATTACAATTGTTATTGGTACATGTGCCCTTGTTAGTGGCTTTGATAGCGGCGGATATGATTTCGGGGGAGGCCAACTTAGGCACACTTCGTTTATTATTCACTACACCATATAGTCGCACACGCTGGGTATTGGCTAAATTCATCGCTGCTAGTATTTACACTATCTTACTTTTAATATGGCTGGCTTTTCTAGCATTGTTTGTTAGCATGTGGATATTTGGTACGGATGATTTATTTTTAATGAAATCAAATTATGTGGTACTGATTGAACAAAATGATGTGCTTTGGCGCTATGTGGGTGCTTTTGTATTTGCGAGTTTTGCTTTATTAACAGTGACTAGTTTGGGTTTTTTATTATCAAGTTTGTCAAGTAATTCAATAGGTCCGATTGTGGGCACCATGAGCGCTATTGTATTCTTTACCATTTTGAGCACTTTGAATATACCCTTGTTTACACTTGTGAAGCCTTATTTGTTTACGACGCATATGAATAATTGGAAGGAATTTTTTGATATTCAAGTGAACGCCAATAATGAAGCGATCACAGGTAGTATTTTAAATATTCCAAAAATTAAAACCTCTTTAGTGGTATTGACATTGCATATTATTTTATTTGTAAGCGCTTCCATCATTATTATTAAGAAAAAAGATATCCTTAGCTAATACCTACAATGAAAAAATTCACCACCTATTTATTCGCAAGTACGCTATTATTTCTGAGCTTGCTATTTAGTTTACGTGCAAGTGCACAAGTAGATCCCTTGATTGAAAAAGTGGCACAAAAATTAGCGTTGGTCAATGATTACGTGGCTGAGGGAACTATGAAAACCGATGTTTCATTTATAAAAGCCTCATTAGGTAAGGTAAAGGTATATTTCAAAAAACCCAATTTGCTTAAAGTGAAAAAAGAGGGTGGAATTTCCTTATTGCCAAGAGGTGGCGTTTCCTTAACCATTAATACACTCTTAAATACAAAAGGGTATACTACCATACCGGTGGGAACGCAATTGCTCAATGGGAAAAAGTTAAGTGTCATTAAATTAATTCCGAATGACGATAATTTGGATTGGGTAATTTCTACTTTATGGATTGATCCAGTGGAGGCACTGGTTTACAAAACTGCGACCACGACTAAAGAAAATGGCAGTTATGAAATCACGATGCAGTATGGTGCTTATGCCCAACAAGGCTTAGCGAGTAAAATTATTTTTAGTTTTAATACCAAAGATTATAAATTGCCGAATGGTATTACTTTAGAGTTTGGAGATGAAGAACCTGCGAGTAAACAAAAGATGCTAAAAAACAAAAAAGGAACCATTGAAATAACTTATAACAAGTATACTATTAACAAGGGCATACCCGATAATATATTTTAAAAATGCGCAGATATTTTTTAGTTATTATATTTCACTTATTTATATGCCAGCTTCAGGCGCAAAATAAAGTTTTTGCTAAAAATTTAGAAGCTGCTGTAGTTTTACTAGATAAATGTCAAACCCAGGACCAATATGTTTCTGCTTTTGCAAAAATGGAGGAATTGCACAAACAAGATCCATCCGCTTGGTTACCTGCCTATTATGCTAGCATAATAAAAGCAAGAATGGCAATGAAAAAAATGGGTGATTCAGATCAACTTGCCAATGAAGCTATTCAATGGCTAGCGATTACTAAGGCGTTACATAATAGTGATGAAGTGCTATGTTTGGAGAGTATCGTTTATACTTCAAAAATGGCGGTTAATCCTATATTTAGATGGAAGGTGTATGAGTCAAGAATAAAGAAACCACTTGAACATGCAATCGCATTAAATAAAAATAATCCAAGACCTTATATTTTAAAGGCCAACCTGCAATATAAAATGCCTGTTATATTTGGCGGCGGTTGTAATTCTGCAAGGCCCATTGCACAAAAAGCAAAACTTGCATTTGATCAACTCAAAACCGATTTTACGGTAATGCCACATTGGGGAAGACCTATTTTAGAAGATTTGATTAAGGCTTGTCCTTTGTAAATAGAAAGTTTTTCAACTTAATTATGCATCATTAATCCATTCCCTCCAAAGTCTCATCTTTAGCGCCTGCGAACATACGGGCGCTAATTTTTTTCATTGGATTAAGGCGCATGTCTCTATAGCCTTGGCGTGCGTGTAAAATTCTGATACATTCAAATATACTTGCTGTAAATGAGCCTGCATCAGCTTTGTTTTTTCCTGCAATATCAAATGCAGTCCCATGATCGGGACTGGTTCTTACGATAGGCAATCCTGCAGTAAAATTAACGCCTTCACCAAATGCCAATGATTTGAATGGAATTAAACCTTGGTCATGGTACATCGCTAATACGCCATCAAATTTTTCATGTTGGCCTCTTGCAAAAAATGCATCAGCAGAATATGGGCCGTATACCAACATTTGTTGTTTACTTTCTTTAATAGCTGGTTTGATAATTTCAATTTCTTCCTTACCAATTAATCCTTCATCACCTGCATGCGGGTTTAATGCTAATACTGCTATGCGTGGTGCGTCAATGCCAAAATCCTTTTTTAAACTACTATTTAAAATAGTGAGCTTTTGTTTGATTTTTTCCTTGGTAATATATTTACCCACTTCCTGAATAGTTACATGTTCTGTAACTAATGCCATTCTTAAATTATCGGCAACTAGTAACATTAAATTTTCAGTGTTCCCAAAAGCATGTTGTAAATAAGGAGTATGTCCACTAAAATTAAAACTAGGGGATTGAATATTTTTTTTGTGAATAGGTGCAGTGACCAATCCATCAATTTGATTATTTTTTAAAGCAGCTACTGCGGCTTCTAAGGATATAAATGCATATTTCCCACCTATCTCAGTAGTTTCCCCTGGAGTAATGGCTACTTCTTCCTCCCAGCAATTTAATACATTGACTTGTTTTGGATTTAGTTTTGAAAAATCATTAATGGAAGCATAATTAATGGCGTATTCGGGTAATCCTTTTTTATAAAAATTTAAGCATTTGTTGTTGGCAAATATTACAGGAACCATAAAGTCCAATAGGCGACTATCTGACAATGATTTTATGATTAATTCGATACCAATACCATTTAAATCGCCACAAGTAAAGCCTATAATTGGTTTTTTGATGTCCGGGGTCATATCCATTTGATTAGGCTGTAAAAGTACGCACAAAAACCTAACTTTGCTACATGCAGTACACGCTAAAAAAATCATTGGGCCAGCACTTTTTAAAGGATGCCTCCATTTGTATAAAAATTAAGGAGGCTTTACTAGAACAGGAGATTGCCCAATTATTGGAAGTGGGTCCAGGCGGAGGGGCACTTACGCAGCATATTTATGACATTCCCACTAAGGATTTTAAGGCGATTGAACTGGATACTGAAAAGGTCAATTTTTTATTGCATACGTATCCTGAATTAGAAGGTAAATTGATCAATGCCGATTTTTTAGAAATGAATGTTCCGTTTTCGGATGAATTTGTAGTGGTTGGTAATTTCCCTTACAATATATCTACACAGATTGTTTTTAAAGTATTGGATTGGAAATTGCAAGTACCGGTGATGATTGGGATGTTTCAAAAGGAAGTTGCGGAGCGTATAGCTGCTAAACCTAATTCAAAAGCTTATGGTATTTTGAGTGTATTAGCGCAAGCGTTTTACGATGTGACTTATTTATTTGATGTGCCACCGGAATCATTTACACCGCCACCTAAGGTAATGAGTGGGGTAATTCAAATGAAACGTAAAGCGAATTTTCCTACGATGCTTTCTGAAAAAAGTTTTTATCATATTGTCAAGATGGCTTTTGGCCAGCGCCGTAAAATGTTACGCAATCCTTTGAAGCCTTTTTTTACTGCAGCACAATTAGAGGATCCAATTTTTACCAAACGTGCCGAAAATTTAACTTTCGAGGAATATGCTGCTCTAACTTTTAAAATGCACATCGCATCAACCTAAACAACGATTTTGAAATAAAAAATATTGTACAATGGCATTGAGAATTATTATTACAGCACCTGCACATCCTTTTTTAATGGAAACATTAACGCAGCATGGGTATGAGGTAATGTATGAACCTGCTATTAGCTATGATGCTTTGTCAAAAATCATTGATACTGCAACAGGATTGGTCGTTACAACGCGTTTAAAAATTGATCAATCTATAATTAATGCGGCAACGCAATTAAAATGGATTGGCCGTATCGGAAGTGGCATGGAATTAATTGATACCGAATTTGCCGCTTCAAAAAATATTCAATGTATGAGTAGCCCCGAAGGAAATTGTACCACTGTGGGGGAACATGCATTAGGTTTGTTATTAAGTTTAATGAATCGTATTCATAGTTCTTATGCTGAAATAAAAAATGGGCAATGGATACGTGATGCGAATAGGGCAGATGAACTTACTGGAAAAACAGTGGGGATTATTGGTTTTGGAAATACCGGTGGTGCTTTTGCAAAAGTTTTATCAGGTTTTAATGTGAAAATATTAGCCCATGACATTTACAAAACAAACTTTGATACGGCGCAAATTAAACAAGCGAGTTTGCAAGAAATTCAAGAACAAGCTAATGTGATTAGTTTGCATCTGCCATTAACGGAACTCACCCACCATTATGCGAATGATTCTTTTTTTAATGCTTGTGTTCAAAAGCCCTATTTTTTAAGTACTTGTAGGGGTGCGGTGACCAATACCGATGCTTTGCTTAAAGCGCTTCAAAATCAATTAGTTAGCGGAGTGGGGATGGATGTACTGGAAAACGAACAATTAGACAGCTATACTTCATCAGAACAGGCGTGTTTACAGGCGCTTATGGCACATCCCAATTTCATTTTAACCCCGCATATCGCAGGGTATAGCCATGAGGCCTATTTGAAGATGTCTCAAATCCTACTAGGAAAATTAGGCATTATTTGACCTTAATTTAATATCTTTGCACAGTGCAACGCTTCATTTATGTGGCGTTGTATTTTTTTTATAACTAAAGTGAACTGTATGAGTGAAATTAATATGTATGTTACGCAAGAGACTTTTGATAAGATGCGTGAGGAATTGCATCGAATGAAATCGGTGGATCGTCCTGCGGCTTCTAGGGCTATTGCGGAAGCTAGAGAAAAAGGGGATTTAAAAGAAAATGCGGAATATGACGCAGCTAAGGAAGCACAAGGCATGTTAGAAGCAAAAATTAAGCAACACGAATCTGCCATCTCCAATGCAAAGATTGTGGATACGAGTACCATTGATACAAGTAAGGTAACTATTTTAACTAAGGTGACGATTACCAATCAAGCAACTAAAAAAACAGTAACATATCATTTGGTGGGAGAAAAAGAAGCGGATTTGAAAGCTGGTAAAATTTCAGCATCCTCACCGATTGGTAAAGGCTTATTAGGTAAAAAAGTGGGCGAAATTGCCGAAGTGGTTGCACCAAATGGCACTATGAAATTTATGATTGACAATATTACTATTTAGTAAAGTAGCATACATAACTATTAGACTCCATCAAAGCGCGCACATTAATCTTGTGGGCGCTTTGTTTTTTTAATTAAATTAGTGTTTCAATACATCGACTATGACTTTGTTTTCAAAAATTATCGCAGGTGAAATTCCTTCCTATAAGATTGCAGAATCGGATCAATTTTTGGCTTTCTTGGATATTTTCCCTTTACAAAAAGGGCATGTATTGGTCGTGCCTAAAATAGAAGTTGACAAAATTTTTGAAGTTCCGGATGATTTTTTAGGGGCGTTATTAATTTTTGCAAAACCCATTGCCA
Source organism: uncultured Bacteroidota bacterium (assembly GCA_938008665.1). Lineage (GTDB taxonomy): Bacteria > Bacteroidota > Bacteroidia > Chitinophagales > Chitinophagaceae > Sediminibacterium. Next base: position 26,645 of record CALLKA010000100.1, on the reverse strand, counting down.
AAGCAATTGAACAAAGCTTTCCATGTAATCGCGTAGGCATGGTTACCGTGGGTTTGGAAGTGCCGCATGCACATGTACACTTGATTCCTATTAATGAAGCAAAAGATATGGAATTTTCACAGCCCAAATTAAAATTATCCAAGGAAGAATTTGAGGAAATTCAAAAAACCATTCAATCACATTTGAATGGGTAAGCAATTTTAAGTGGCGTATAATTTTATTATGAGATTATAAATGCGCCGCTATTTAAGTTTTAGTCTTCCTGGATTTTTTGCTAAAAATGCATCCCAACCTTTTAAACCTTTCGCAGCCGGCATCACTGGGCTACTCATTTGATACCAATGACAAAGTGCCACACCGAGTGCATCGGTGGCATCAAAATATTGCGGTTGTTTTTTTAAATCTAAAATTCGCTCCAACATTTTCCAGACCATATCCTTATCAGCATTACCATTGCCCGTAATGGATTGTTTTACTTTTTTTGGTGCATATTCAGTCACCGGTAATTTAAACTGCATCGCAGCCGCAATCGCTACTCCTTGCGCGCGCCCTAACTTGAGCATACTTTGTACGTTTTTCCCAAAAAATGGGGCTTCAATGGCAAAATGGGCAGGTTCGTATTTTTCGATGAGTTCAATGATTTTAGCATGTATTAATTGCAGGCGCGCGTAAATGTCCTTTTCCTTGGTCAATTTCAATACATCCATATGTATTAAAGCAGGCTTACTGCCGCCTTTTAAAATAGCAAAACCTAGGATCTGTGTTCCTGGGTCAATTCCTAAAATAATGGGTGTTTTTGACATTTGCATTAAAGTTACAAATATGATGGCAAATTCCGAACTTTACCGCCAATGAAGGAGGTATTAATAAATCGTTTACGCAGTTGGGGAAATAAATCAATTGGATTAATCCTATTTGTAGTTTGCTTGGTCGCTATTTATAATAAAGTAGCGCACAATGAAAATTTGAATCAATACAGTACCGACATTAAAATTCAGTTTGAGAAAGTTACTTTTTTTGAATGGGGTGTTTTGTTATTACTTTTTTTATTGAACTATTTAATGGAAGCCATCAAGTGGCAAAAATTACTTGCATCCTGGAACCCAATTTCAATTTTTAAATCCTATAAGTCTGTTTTGATTGGACAAGCTTTTGCTTTTTTTACCCCTGCGCGTTCTGGTGACTATGTAGGACGCATTTTATTGCTGCCTCCTGGTAGTAAAATAAAAGGGGTGGCGCAATTGGCATGGTCCTCCTATGCACAGCTCATTATAACTATTAGCATTGGGAGTATCGCTCTTTTTTTTAACCTGCCCTTTTTCCCTTGGATCAAATGGCTCATGCCACTGGGCTTGGTCGCTGCTTTACTTGTTTATTTTCATCCAGGACAATTTAAAGGCTGGTTAAACAAAATAAATAAACTACAAATTGAAAATAAATTAAAATTGAACTTATTGGTTCTTTCTTTTTTAAAATATATTGTTTTTGTGATTCAATATACTTGGGCAATTAAAATGTTAAACATACCTATTGCACCTATTGATTTGTGGATAGCATTAGGGGTGTTGTTTTTATTACTAAGTATTATCCCTTCAATCAGTTTAACGGATTTAGTGATACGTGGACAAATTATTGTAGTATTATTGGAACCCTACTATAACAATAGTTTAATGCTGATATGCTTAAGTACCATCATTTGGGCCGTTAACTTTTTATTACCTGCCATCATTGGGGCATTTTTATTGATTAATTTCCGCATAAAGCAATAATTTTGCATGATGCTAATGATCAAGTGCGTCATTTTAAATTAAAGCCCCTGTGTACATTTTATTAATATTATTGAGTTCATTATTATCTTTTTTTCCTTCCAAGGAACGGGATGGCCTGTGCAATCAAATCAACAAATCCTATCAGGCTGGCGAAAGAGTGAGATACACTATTTATTATAATGTTATTGGTTTGTATGTGAATGCGGGTAAGGCAGAGTTTAGCATTAAATCATCCACTTGGAATAACGCACCGGCCTATACATTTACACTCAATGGCCGTTCTAATTCAAAATATGATTGGATTTTCAAAGTCAGAGACAAATATGAATCAGTGGTAGATGCCAAAACCTTATTGCCATATCAATTTACCCGACATATTAACGAAGGCAGCTTTCATAAAAAGCAAGAAGTGTTATTTGATCAAAAAAATAATACAGCCACTAGTGAAGCGGGTGTGTTTAATACAGCCGATTGTACATTTGATGTTATTAGTGCTATTTATGCTGCACGAAATATTAATTATGAAAAATGTCAAATCAACGATAAAATCAATTTGAGTTTTTTCATTGACGATAATTTATATCCTTCCTATTTTAAATTTTTAGGTCGTTCTGAAATCACGACACAATATGGTCGATTCAAAGTGATAAAACTAGCGCCATTATTAGTGAAGGGTAGCATGTTTGATGGTGGTGAAAAAATGATTGTATGGGTAACGGATGATGAAAACCATATCCCCGTTCGTATTGAAACACCTATCGTGGTTGGTAGTATTAAAGTGGACTTAGATGGCTATGAAAACATCCGACATCCAATGAGTTCATTGATGGAAGTAGTAGAATAGGGTGAACTCTATTGTTGCAACCAGGTATGCAATGTAAAACTTGCATTGGATCTAATTCCCTTTTCTGTTTCGTGTAAACTGCAACATTCATTGAACGCGTCGTGTTCAAAAAATAAAGTGTAATTATTTTTTACAGCTTCATTTAAGAATAGTTCCTTTTCGGTCAGTGTGATTAATGGTTGCATATCATATCCCATCACATAAGGCAGTGGTATATGTGCTACGCTGGGTAATAAGTCGGCCATGAAAACCAATTCGCGGCCACCCATATTTATTTTTGGAATTAACATTCCTTGGGTATGTCCATTGACAACAAAGCAGGTAATATGGGGGCTAAAATGAATTTCTTGTAAGTTACTTTCACTTTTAAATGCAGGGAGACTAATTAATTTTAGTTGGCCGCTTTGTTGCAGGGGTAAAATATTTTCCTTTAAAAAAGATGCTTTTTCGCGCTTATTGGGGTTTAATGCTAATTCCCATTGCGGTTCACTCACCCAATAGGTAGCATTCGGAAAAGTTAATTTAAGGGTATCATTTTCCTTTTGCACAGCACCTCCCACGTGATCAAAATGTAAATGTGTTAACAATACATCTGTGATATCATTGGGACTAAAATTTAATTGATGTAAAGCATTATTTAAAGTAACAGTTTCATGGGGATGGTAATGACTCAAAAACTTGGCATCTTGTTTGTCACCCATACCAGTATCAATGAGTATTTTTCTTTCTCCATCAATCACCAACAAGCAACGCAATGCCCAAGTACATAAATTATTATCATCTGCCGGATTTAGTTTATTCCATATGCCTTTGGGTACAACACCAAACATAGCACCGCCGTCTAATTTAAACTTGCCTGTGTCAACACTAAATACCTGCATGTCCTTTTAATTTTGAAGTGCGATATAATAAAACAAACCCTATGATAAAAAATATACACAAAGCCAATACAGAGTTTCGTTGTGATCCAGTGATTTCATTAATAAAACCAAAGCTAAACATGCCAATAACAATCGCTACTTTTTCTGTAACGTCATAAAAGCTGAAATAACTAGTAGTGTCATGTGTTTCAGGCATCAACTTGGAATAAGTACTTCTGCTCACTGATTGTATACCGCCCATGACAAATCCAACAATAATGGCTAAGCTATAAAAAGGCATTACACTATTTCGTGGTAGGTAGTAACCCATAATACATCCGCCAATCCAAATCAATATCGCTATCATTAGTGTATTAAAGTTGCCCCATTTGCTTGACAGTTTCGCCATCAGATGCGCTCCTGGTATAGCCACTAATTGTATAATTAATATGGCAATTATTAAGTTGGTGGTAGGTATGTTTAGTTCACTCTTTCCATAAAGTGTTGCAGCTAACATAACTGTTTGAACGCCCATATTGTAAAAGAAAAAAGAAACTAAAAATTGTTTTAAAAGTGGTTGTGTTTTAAGTTCAATCCAAACCTTGTGTAGTTCCTTATAACCTTGCGTAATTAAATTTTTACTGTGCGCTCCTTTGACCCCTTTACTTTGAGGAAGTCTTGAAATGGCTAACCAACCAAAGCTGACCCACCAAACGCCGACCAATAAAAATGAAATCTGGGATGCTTTACCCACTGTGATGCCAAACATTTCAGGTTTTAAAACAAACACAAAACAAATAATTTGTAAAAGCACCGAGCCAATGTAACCCATCATAAATCCTTTCGCACTAATTCGATCACGATCCTCCGGTGCAGCAATTTCAGGTAAGTAGGAATTATAAAAAACCAAACTACCCCAAAATCCAACACAAGCAATAATCACTGAAATTAATCCACCCATAATATGGTCGCTATCGAAAAAGTAAAGTGAGGCGCAAGACAAGCTACCCATGGTGCAAAAAAAGCGGAGAAACTGTTTTTTATTTCCTCTGTAATCGGCAATAGAGGATAATATGGGCGACATGATTGCCACAAACACAAAAGCAATGGCTAGTATATAATTATAAAGTGCGGTATTTGAAAACTCATAATTTCCAATTTTAATTTTATCAATTAAGGTATTTTCATTGCCATCGCCCGTAACTGCTTCATAGTAGGCAGGGAAAATAGTGGAAGTAATTACTAGATTGTAAACACTATTGGCCCAATCATACATGGCCCATCCGTTCACAACTTTTTTTGAGGCAGTTTGCATACGCATATTTATTAGTGTTTTAAAAATACTAATAAATACCCAACTCTCCTATAGGCGGGGTTAGCAAAGATAATTCGTGTATAACAATACCAAAATGGTGATACCCAACACAATTCGGTACCAACCAAAGGGGGCAAATCCCATTTTTTGAACAATTTTGATGAAAAACTGAACCGAGACCAAGGCAACTATAAATGCGACAATAGCGCCAATCAATAATGTAATGAGGTTGTCTGTTGCAAACACTTCAGGATTGGTTTTGTATACATCCAGAGTGCTTTTTGCGGAGGCTGCCATCATGGTTGGCACGGCTAAGAAAAAGGAAAATTCGAGTGCTATTTTCTTGCTTAATTTTTGACTCATTCCGCCAATGATTGTTGCGGCACTTCGGCTTAATCCCGGAAAAACAATGGACAACACTTGAAAACAACCAATGATGAATGATTTTTGATAACTTATTTCACTCGCATCATTATTGGTATTTGTAGTTGTTTCATTCGCTTTAAATAGTTTGTCAATAAATAACAGGATGACGCCACCTGCAATCATGACAATAGCAATCACCCATAAATTATTTAATGCTGCATCAATGTATTTTTTTAATAAAGCGCCAAATAGCAAAGCGGGAATCACAGCTACGATTAATTTTAAATAAAAGCTGTAATGCTTAAAGTCAAAAAATCTTTTTTTATAAATTACTACAACAGATGCAATAGCAGCAAACTGTATTACTATTTCAAATAAGTCAACAAATGGGGAGTCGTCAATCCCTAAAAAAGGATTGGCAAACTTCATATGTGCGGTACTTGAAATGGGTAAAAACTCAGTGATACCTTCAATGATAGCAATGATTATTGCTTGTATTGTATTCATAATGCTGTATTAAAAAACAGATCCCGAGCGCAGGCGTCGGGATCTGTTAAAATTTTATTTTAATTATGCTTTTTTAAATAGGGCATAAATTTCAACCAAAAAGCCAATAATCATCACGATTGGCGCTAATGTAATGCGTCTAAAGCTATACACTTCACTTGCATTAAATACATTCGGGTCAGCGCTTTTCCCACCTGTCATTAATAGCATTCCTGCTGTAATTAACAAGGCACCCACCAACATCCAAATATAATTTGACTTGCCAAAAATGTCTAAGGATTTTTTTGTTTCTTTCTGTGTCATACAATTTTATTTTAATGCTATTGTCGTTTCCGCTGGATTTGCTCGTTTTGGTTGGACTTAATTTCTGAATTATAAATTTAATGAATTCGTTAATATAGATCGTCTAATTTCATTTTTAAATATTTCAAAACACTACGGTAAGTGCTAAATACGGATATGCCCACGCCCATAATAATGATGCCGCCAAAGAGTAATAAATCATTCCCGGCACCTTGTATGGTTCTGATTTGTGGGAACTGACTTCCTGCCCATTGAATTAACCCAAAAAGTAAAACAATGGAAATAAAGGCACTGGTTAATCCATTGATCAATGCACGAATCACTAATGGTTTTGAAATAAAGCTTCTGGTCGCACCCACCATTTGCATGGTTTTAATTAAAAAACGATTACTGAACATAGCTAATCGAATGGTATTGTCGATACTGATAATTACGATGATGCACAATATAATAGACATCACTAAAAAAATAACCCCAATTTTAGTGGCTCTTTCATTCAGGCTGGTCACTAAGCTTTTTGGATATTGAATATCTGCCACTTCTGTTTTGAATGTACTTTCAATAGAAGCGCTAATGTTGGCTAAACTATCTGGATTCACATAATCGGCTTTGGCAAAAAAGTCGACACTTTCAGGAAGCGGGTTTACATCTAATATTTTAGCCCATTCTTCATTGTTTTCTTTATTCCAGATGTCTTTGGCCTTTTCCTTATTTACGTATTCAACGTTTTTAGCATAGGGTTGGCTGGCAATATATTGCTGTACTTTTCCTATTGCATTTTTGTCAGAGGTTCTTAAATAAACGCTGATACGGATATCTTCTTTAAAATTGTCCCCAATGGAATGTAGGTTCAAAAATAGCCATCCCATGATGCCCATAATAAACAATACAATCGCCACCCCAATGACACTATAAATGTAGTTGGGCTTACTGCGTTTTAAAGAGGTAGATCCGGTAACTGCCATGGCATAAATTTTTACTTGTTCACTTTGCAAATGTAGGGTTTTGAACGCTAATGGCTTACATTTGCAGAGGATGAATTATCCCATTTTTTAGACCAAAATGTGTATTTTTTTGATTTTGGTTAAAGAATTGTTATGATTCAACCATTTAAAATGAAATGCAATTAGATGGAGTATCAATTTAGGGCCATTGAAAAGAAGTGGCAAACTATTTGGCAGGAGAAAAAAGCATACCAGGTTAGCAATGAATCAAGCAAACCCAAGTGTTATGTATTGGATATGTTCCCTTATCCTAGTGGTGCAGGCTTGCATGTAGGACATCCTTTGGGTTATATTGCTTCGGATATTTATAGCCGTTTTAAAAGATTAAAAGGTTTTAATGTTTTGCATCCAATGGGTTATGATGCGTTTGGTTTACCGGCAGAACAATATGCCATTGAAAATGGGGTACATCCTGCCATCTGTACCCATGATAATATTAATAATTTTAGAAAGCAATTAGACAATATTGGATTTTGTTATGATTGGGATAGAGAAGTGCGCACTTGTGATGCCACTTATTACAAATGGACACAATGGATATTTTTACAACTTTTTAATAGTTATTTTGATCGCGCTCAACAAAAGGCAACACCTATTCAAAATTTGGTGTCGGCATTTGAAAAGGAAGGAAATATAAATCATCCCTGTCCAGTGGCTGAGGTGAAAACATTCCCGGCCGAAACTTGGAAATCCTATACCGAAAAACAACAGCAAGATATTTTAATGCATTACCGTTTGGCATTTTGCGGTATTGGGGAAGTGAATTGGTGTGCAGCATTGGGAACCGTACTAGCGAATGACGAAGTAATTAATGGCTTAAGTGAAAGAGGCGGTCATCCGGTGGAGAAGAAAAAATTAAGACAATGGTATTTACGTATCACAGAATATGCAGATAGGTTATTAAGCGGATTGGAAACCATTCAGTTTAGTGATGCCATGAAGGAAATGCAATCCAATTGGATTGGAAAAAGCGAAGGGGCTGAAATAAATTTTGCAGTAAAAGAAGCTAACGAAGTGTTGCGTGTATATACAACACGCCCGGATACTATGTTTGGCGTTGACTTTATGGTAGTAGCGCCAGAGCATGTTATCATTGAAAAAATTGTTCCGAGTTCACATCAAGCAGAAGTAGCAAAATATATTGCTTATGTAAAAAGTAGAAGTGAGCGGGAAAGAATTGCAGAGAAAAAAATTACAGGATGTTTCACAGGTGCTTATGTTATTAATCCATTCAATGGCGTTGAAATTCCTGTTTGGATTTCGGAATATGTGTTGGCAGGTTATGGTACAGGTGCAATTATGGCGGTGCCTTGTGGAGATGATCGTGATTTTAAATTTGCAAAACATTTTAATATACCCATTACCAATATTATTGGAGATGCCTTTAATGGCTTGGAAGCGAATCCCACCAAGGAAGCCATTTTAAGTAACAGTGATTTTTTAAATGGCGTGGTACAAAAAGCAGCCATTGCAATTGTGAATGATAAAATTGAAGCATTGGGATTGGGTAATCGAAAAATCAATTATCGTATGCGTGATGCTGCCTTTAGCAGACAACGCTATTGGGGTGAGCCATTCCCAATTAAATGGGACAATGGCATTGCTTATCCAATGGATGAGAAAGAGTTGCCTTTATTATTACCAAAGGTAGATCATTATGGCCCAGGCCCTGATGGAGAAGGTCCGCTAGCAAATATTCCTTCTTGGAAGGAAGCGCAATTGGAAACCAATACCATGCCTGGATTTGCGGGAAGTAGTTGGTATTTTTTGCGTTATATGGATGCGCATAATGAAAATGAATTTTGTAGCAGAAAAGTGAGTGATTATTGGGGACAGGTGGATTTGTATATTGGTGGTACAGAGCATGCGGTAGGGCATTTATTATACTCTAGAATGTGGACCAAGGCCTTGTACGATTTAGGGCATATTGGGTTTGATGAGCCATATAAAAAATTATTGAATCAGGGAATGATTCAAGGAAGCTCTCGATTTGTTTATCGCAAAAGAGGAAGTTCCATTTTTGTTTCCGCTGGTTTAATTAAAGATTATGAAGTTGATCAGTTACATGTGGATGTAAATAAAGTAGACGGCGTTGAATTAGATACGGAAGCATTTAAAAAGTGGAAACCTGATTATGCGAATGCGGAATTTATTTTGGAAGATGGAAAATACATCTGCGGCGTAGAGGTTGAAAAAATGTCTAAGTCAAAGTTTAACACAGTAAATCCTGATGATTTAGTAAACAAGTATGGCGCAGATACCTTTAGGATGTATGAAATGTTTTTAGGTCCGGTAGAGCAGAGCAAGCCATGGGATACGAAAGGGATCGAGGGTGTACATCGCTTTTTGAAAAAGTTTTGGCGTTTGTTCTTTGACGAAATCAAAGGAAAGATTTGGGTAGATGAGGCAGCCAGTTTGGAAGAATTAAAAGTGTTGCATAAAACCATAAAAAAAATTGAGGAAGATACCGATCGTCATAGCTTTAATACAGCGGTAAGTTCATTTATGATTTGTGTGAATGAATTATATGATTTGGGTTGCCATAAAAAATCTGTTTTATCTGACCTGCTTGTTTTAATGGCGCCCTACGCGCCGCACTTTTGTGAGGAATTGTGGCAGGTGTTAGGCAATGAGGGCTTGGCGATAGATGCTGCTTTCCCAATATTTGATGCGAAGTATGTTGTTGAAACAGCCAAGGATTACCCAGTAAGTATCAATGGTAAAATGAGAACCAATATTGCGATTGATTTATCCTGCACTGAGCAAGAAGTGAGTGATATCGTATTGGCAAATGCGGTAGTTCAAAAATGGATGGAAGGAAAGCCAGTAAAAAAACTGATTTTCGTGAAGGGTAAAATGATAAATGTTGTAATTTAAATAATGACGGGTAACTGAAATCAGAATGGAGTAATCAAAAATAGGTTAGACTAATTTTAAATAATAATTATGAAAAAACAGCTACTTTTTTTAACTAGTATTTTTTGTGTGATGCTTTTGCAAGCACAAATGCGCATGCCGCAATCTAATTTACCAAGATTTAATCGTTGGTTGAATAATGATGAATTTGTTATTAATACAAAATTAAAAGCAGGAACACCATCTGCTGATTATGTATATAATATAATTACAAAAGCTTACACACCTGCGCCAGCTGCTGTTATGAAGGAAGAGGCAACCGTTAGTTTAAAAAACGGGGAAGTAGCAATTAAGGTAAGTGGTGTTGAAACTGTTTTAACATCAGATAAAGGCGATAAAAAAAATCCACAACTTTCACCGGATGGTCAATATGTGGGCTATACAAAGGATAATAATTTATATACTGTAAGTGTTGCCAATAAAAAAGTAACAGCGATTACTTCTGAAAAACAAAATGGGATTTTAAATGGTTATGCGAGCTGGGTATATTTTGAAGAAATTTTTGGCCGCCCTTCTCAATACCGTGCATTTTGGTGGAGCCCAGATAGCAAATATATTTCCTTTATGCGTTTTGATGAAAGCAAAGTGCCCATGTTCCCTATCTATAATAGTGAAGGGCAGCATGGCTTTGTAGAGGAAACGCGTTATCCAAAAGTCGGTGATCCTAATCCTACTGTAAAAATTGGTTGGGCAACACCAACAGGGGGCAAAATTACTTGGGCTGATTTTAATGACCAAGAAGACCAATATTTTGGATGGCCTATTTGGAACCCCAATAACAAAAGTATGTGGTTGCCATGGATGGATCGTGGTCAAAACAACTTAAAAATTTATGAATTAGATATGACTTCTGGTGCTAAGAAAGAAGTGTACAAAGAATATCAAAAAACTTGGATCGATCTAGAGGATAGGGTGAATGGTCGTATAAATTTTATTGCCAACAACGAAGGTTATATTGCGCAGTCGGATGCGTCGGGTTGGAATCAGTTGTATTTGTATAATATGAATGGACAATTAATCAATCCAATCACGAACGGGAAGTTTACTGTTACAGGAATTAAATTGATTGATGAAAAAACAAGGTCCATTTATTTTACAGCTCGCGGATTAGAAAATTCAGCACGTGGCGATTTTTATGTTGTCAATTTTGATGGTAAAAACTTAAAGCGACTTTCTATTGGTGATTATAATTATGCACAAGTATATTTATCACCGAATGCAAAACGATTTGTTTCTGTTTATAGCAATGTAAACACACCAACCACGATTGCATTGGTGGATCGTAAAGACAAAAATCCAGTAGTTACCGTTTTGGGTACTGCTGTTGATTCTAGTTTTAAGGCTGAAAATTTTGCCAAAACAGAATTAATTAGAATTAAAAGTGCCGATGGCTTATTTGAATTACCAGCGCTTGTTACCTGGCCTAAGAATATGGATCCAAATAAAAAATATCCCTTAATGGTGAGCATTTATGGTGGTCCAAATGCAGGAACAGTGATGGATAGCTGGTCCAATCCAGAAATGAAAGAAAGCTGGGCGAAGGAAGGTATTATACAAGTGGCATTTGATCACCGTGCGAGTGGACATTTTGGAAAGGAAGGCGTGAACTATATGTATCGTAATTTAGGTTATTGGGAAATGCAGGATTACATGACCATGGCGAAGTGGTTTATTGCCAATGGTAGTGCAGATCCTAAAAAAATTGCCATCACTGGATTTAGTTATGGGGGTTATATGAGTTGCTATGCTTTAACTTATGGTGCTGATGTATTTACACATGCTATGGCAGGTGGTAGTGTTACTGCTTGGGAGTTATATGATTCACATTACACAGAAAGATTCATGGATACGCAAAAGGAAAATCCGGAAGGGTATAAGTCGGGGAGTGTAATGACCCATGTTAAAAATTTTAAAGGGGTATTGCAATTAGTACATGGCACCATGGATGATAATGTACACATGCAAAATTCGATACAGTTATTAAGTGCTTTACAGGATAATGGCAAGGATGTTGAATTTATGTTGTATCCAGGCGGACGACATGGATGGGGTGGTGCCAAAGGCAAACACTTTAGTGATTTGAAAAATAAATTTATTTATAAATACTTATTGGAAAAGCCAGTTCCTGCAACCAAATAAAAAATATTCATGTCCAATCCAATTTTAGATAGTTCGAATAATAGTTCAAACCCTTTAGACAAGGAGTTTGAAAATAGTATTCGTCCAAGGGAGATGGACGCGTTTGCTGGCCAGCCTCAACTGATTGAAAATTTAAGCATTTTTATCAAGGCTGCTAAAATGAGGGGAGAGGCCTTGGATCATATTTTATTTCATGGTCCTCCGGGTTTAGGTAAGACCACCTTAAGCCGTATTGTTGCCAATGAAATGGGTGTTCAAATAAAAGAAACATCGGGTCCGGTGATTGAAAAACCAAGTGACTTAGCAGGCTTATTAACCAGCTTGGAAGCGAATGATGTTTTATTTATTGATGAGATACACCGTTTAAGCACGGTGGTAGAAGAATATTTATATGCCGCGATGGAGGATTATAAAATTGATATCATGATTGATACGGGCCCAAATGCACGTAGCATTCAAATCAATTTAAATCCATTTACTTTAGTAGGAGCGACTACGCGTAGTGGTTTGTTAACAGCACCTTTATTATCCAGGTTTGGTATCAAATCAAGATTAGAATATTATCCTGCCACCGTTATTGAAAAAATTATTTTAAGAAGCGCGCAAATATTGGAGGTGAAAATTAATGCCGATGCGGCAGGTGAAATTTCAAGAAGAAGTAGGGGCACTCCGCGTATTGCCAATGGACTACTAAGACGTGTACGTGATTTTGCACAAGTATTAAATGATGGATCTGTGGATATTGGCATTACCAAACATGCATTAAAAGCGTTGAATGTGGATGAACATGGCTTGGATGAAATGGATAACCGTATATTATTAGCAATTATAGAAAAGTTCAAGGGAGGACCTGTCGGGATTTCGACGATTGCTACAGCAGTAGGCGAGGAGTCGGGTACTATTGAGGAAGTATATGAGCCATTTTTAATTCAGGAAGGTTTTTTACAACGCACACCCCGAGGTCGTGAGGTAACGGATAAAGCATATAGACATTTGGGCAAACAAAAAGCCCGAGGCCATTCTGATAACCCCGAGCTTTTCCGTTAATGTATTAGATGCGATTTATTTTGTCCCCCCAAAAAATGGAATTTGTGGCGACAATAACTAGCGTTATTGTTCCCCCAAAAAATGGTATTTGTGGCGACAATAACTAGCGTTATTGCACCACTAATCGGAAACCATTCCCGTGAATGTTTACGATTTCTATTTTCTCATCTTCCTTTAAGTACTTTCTTAATTTGGCAATGTACACATCCATGCTTCTGCCATTAAAGTAAGTATCACTTCCCCATATTTTTTTAAGTGCTTTTTCGCGCGTCAATAAGTCGTTTTTATTTTCCGCCAACATTTTAAGTAACTCGTTTTCCTTAGGCGATAATACCTGTGTTTTTTGGTTGAATTTTAATTCACGCAACTTGGGATTAAAATGGTAACCAGCCAAATCAAATTCTACATTGTCTGAAACTTTATTGTCATCTTCATTGCGTTTGATAATTGCCTTAATTTTTAACAACAATACTTCACTGTCAAAAGGTTTGGTGATATAATCATCAGCTCCTAATTTGTAACCAGTGATAATATCTTCCTTTAAAGTTTTAGCGCTTAAAAAAAACAAAGGCACATCAGGATCAATGTCTCTGATTTCCTCTGCTAAAGTAAATCCATCCACATGTGGCATCATGACATCTAATAAGCACAGATCAAACTTTTCACGCTGAAAAGCGGCCAAGCCCAAACGGCCATCTCGTTCTAAGGTTACTTCGTAATCATTTAACTCTAAGTAGTTTTTAAGTACCAAACCCAAATTGCTGTCGTCCTCGCACAACAAAATTTTACTTGTTTTTTTATCTTCCATATTGATTGCTTTGTGTAAAGAAACGCTTTTTAATTATTGTTGCTAAAAAAGGATTTCCAATGTTTTGTTAAAATATACCTATTTCTTCGTACTTGTACAAAGGTCGCATATTTTACATGGGGTTGGATTTATTTCACCAAAATATTTGGCCAAAAAAACACTGCGACAACTTGCATTTTGACCCCACAAATAGTCTGAAAAATGCTTAATTCTGTCCTGAAATGCCTTTAACCTTGCTTGGTAATTATCCAAGTCAATGGTAATATGTGCGGCCGCAGCTCGATTCCATAAAAATTGGACAACAGGTTGGTTTTCCTTTTGTTCAAAACTAATCATTCCATGTTTTTGCAAAAGCGACAAGCTATTTAAAACAAACGGAATATCTCTTTGTAAAAGATTCGCTAATAAATTTTCATTGATGAACTGCGGACTATCTAATATACCTCCATAACTGCGCAATAGGGTTTGAAGTACAATGGTGCCTATATTATTTTCCTTTTCAAAGTCGTCCATCATTGAACGGTCTGCTAATACTTGCACCAAGGAAGGTTTAAAAGAACTTGGTGAAAATTTCACATGTCCTTCCTGTTCGATCCATTGTAAAGCATTCCGCGCAGTCATTTTATCCCACTCAAATCGCGAACAAAAAGTATCAAAGTCAAATAAAAATTGTTGTTTTTCACCCATGCCAATCGGAAGCTGCACATAGTCAGCCAAGTCCTGGTAAACTTTTTTTATCGTAGCGATGGAAGGATATTTTTTTTCTTGTACCGTTTTCCAATAATCCCAGTCGTTTTGTTGAAACAATAAAATAGCAGCTGCTCCTTGGCCATCACGACCTGCCCTTCCTGCTTCCTGATAATATTGTTCCAAACTTCCTGGAATATCATAATGTATCACCGCTTGTACACTACTTTTATTAATGCCCATGCCAAAGGCACTGGTACATACCATGATTTGAATTTCATCATTCATCCATGCACGTTGGTTGCGTTGCCTGGTTTCAATAGTAAGTCCCGCGTGGTATTCTTCAACCTTGTACTTGTATGCTTTTAATAAATTAGTCAACTGACTTACATTGTTGCGTGTATTACAATATATAATGACCGCCCCTTTTATTTCGTTTAAAATTAAACGGCAACTGTGCAACTTAACGGGTACCAGATGAATACTGTATTTTAAATTAGGTCGTAAAAATTGATCTGTAATAACAGTAACTTTTTGTAATGCTAATTGTTTGATGATGTCTTCCTGCACTAATGGAATAGCGGATGCAGTCATCGCTAAAATAGGCACTTTTGGAAAAAGCTTTTTTAAAATACTTAATTTCCGATAGGCAGGTCTAAAGTCATAGCCCCATTGTGAAATACAATGCGCTTCATCAATAGCAAATAGTTGGATGTTTAATTGGGCTAAGAAGTTTTGAAAATTTGTTTGCGCTAATTTCTCAGGGCTACAATAAATAAATTGGTACTTGCCTTTTTTTGCATCGCTTAAAATAATTTCCTCCGCATCGGGTGTAATTTGACCACCTAGATTAACGGCTGAAATATTTTTATCTAACAAATCCTTTACTTGATCCTGCATTAAAGCAATCAAAGGACTAATCACCACACATATGCCGCCATTGGTAATAGTAGGCACTTGAAAACACAATGATTTTCCTGCGCCTGTTGGAAGTAAGGTTAATACATCATTGCCTGCTAAAACAGCATCAATCACCGCCTCTTGTTGTGGCCTAAATGTTTCATAGCCCCAATATTGCTTTAATATTTGTATTGTATTTTTCAAAAAGGTTACACTAATTTTTTCTTAAATAACCTTAATGAATTTATTGCCAATACCACATCACTTAATCCCATAATTAAAGCACCATAAGTAGGCCCCCAAGTGCCTAATAATCCAAAGGCTGCAACAGGGATGGCAATAATATTATAAGAGAATGCCCAAATCAAATTTTCCTTAATGGTTTCATAGGTTCTTTTACCCAAGCCCAAAGCCATTGGTAAATTTTTCAATCCTTGGTTCATTAAAATAACCTGTGCGGTTTGTATGGCAATATGTGATGCATTACTTAATGAAATACCAATGGTTGCTTTGGCGAGCGCCGGTGCATCATTGATGCCATCACCCACCATTGCTGTTGGATATTTTTTTACAAAATTATCAAGCTGTGTTAATTTATCTGCAGGGCTTTGTTCGCCAATAATTTCTTGGATGCCTAATGCTTTTCCTATTTTATCACATTTGGATTGTCGGTCACCACTTAATAAAATAGTATGTACCCCTTGTTTGTGTAATGTTTCAATCACCAATTTTGCATCGGGTCTTATTTCATCTTCCACATCAATCCAACCAATGAGTTGGTTATTTTTTTGAATGTAAATATTGTGATCATCTTCCTTGTAGTTTTGATCTGCTAGTGTTTTGAATGAACCTGCCCAATATTGATTGCCTTCCTTGTCTGAGGCTCTAATTCCTAATCCTTTCACTTCTTCAATCTTACCCCAAGAAATTGCATTGCTTGTTTTCCATTCCAAGCTGATACATTTTGCAATAGGGTGGTTCGAATATTTTTCTAACGCATACACCAATGATTTAAAATCAGCTTCGTTGGTACCATCCAATATTTTAAATTGGGCATCAGAAAAATGCCCAGTAGTTATGGTGCCGGTTTTGTCAAAAACCACTTGCTTGATATCCTTAAATGTTTCTAAACTTTTTGCATTTTTAAATAAAACACCGTTGCGCGCGCCTCTTCCCAATCCAACCGCAATAGCTGCTGGTGTAGCCAATCCCATTGCACATGGGCAGGAGATGACCAATACGGCGATGGCGCGCAACATGCTTTCCCCAAAACCAATATTTTCACCGAGTGCATTATGTGCGAAAAAATAATTCAAAACCAAGGTAGCAACCGCAATGCTCAATACTAAGGGAACAAATACCGCACTTATTTTATCAGCTAAAATTTGCACGGGCGGTTTTTCGCCTTGTGCAGCTTTCACCATTTTTAAAATATTAGCAAGGACGGTGTCATCTCCAACAGCAGTTACATAGGCTTTAAGGCTACCATCTTGAATGGTGCTTCCACCTAATAACAAATCATTTTTTTTGCGTTGCACAGGAACGCTTTCTCCGGTAACGATCGATTCATTGACATTCGCTTCGCCCCATAATATTTTTGAATCCATCGGCACTGTTTCGCCTGAGTTGATTAAAATAATATCGCCTACTTTTAAGGTGGTGCTTTCAACATTAAAAATAATTTCTTTGTGATTTTCATCAAACACAATCATGTTGGCCATTACTTTTTGTGCCTTCACTAAATCTTTTAATGCACGTTGTGTTGATTGTATGCTGGCATCCTCCATGTAATTGCCAAAAAACACCAAAGTGATAATGGTGGCGGTGGTTTCATAATACGCAAATCCAACACCTAATTCCATCAGCGTTCCATATAAGCTATAACCAAATGAAGCAATTGCACCAATGGCAACGAGTACATTCATGTTTGGGATACCACCGCGAATACTATGCCAGGCACTTTTACCAAAATAACCCATACCTATAACAAATACAGGGAGTGTAAATCCGAGTTGCACATAAGGGTTCATCATCCAGTGAATATGAACCCCAGGCAACATATGAATTAATAGGGGAAGTGTAAATACAAAACTAAAAAGGGCGCGTTCTCCATTATTATCTAACCACTTTTTTTTAGCACCTGCTTCTTCCTGCCCTCTTACTTTATAGCCTAATCCTTGTATGCCTTTAATAAGGGTATCCTTGGTTACACTTTCGGGCAGATCAAATTGCACTTCGCCTTCCATGAAATTTACCTTAGGTTCATTGATTCCTTTTGTCTCCAAATATTTGTGTATGGATAATGCACAATTGGTACAACTCATGCCATCTACTTTCCATTGAACTGATTCCATATTAAAACCATTTATAAGGTAAAGATACGAAGCATTTTGACCATATAATAATGCATTAATACCCTTTTAAACATTGTATTTGTTCACTTATCTTTGCAACATGGATATGATTTATACTTTAGGAGAAATAGACGATGTTGCGCAAAGCCTAATGAAGAAGTTTGCTTCAAAATCCGTTTGGGCTTTTCATGCACCCATGGGCGCCGGCAAAACCACTTTGATAACTGCACTGTGTAAAATTTTGGGGGTGCAGGATAGAGTCAATAGCCCCACTTTTGCGATCATGAATGAGTATCAAGGCCTTGGGAAAGTGATTTATCATATGGATTGGTATCGTTTAGAAAATGACGGTGAAGCACGTAGGGCAGGCGTTGAAATGGCCATGGAGGATTCGGATTATTGTTTTATTGAATGGCCAGAAAAAGCAATCAACTTAATTCCAGCGGAAGCCCTTCATATTGAAATTGAAATATTGGGTCCAGAACACAGACGTATTTTTATACCCTAAGTTGTCCATCCAAATTTTGTATCTTCATTAAAATTTTGTTTTATGAGTACTTTAAAGCCCCAAATTGATAGTTCCATTACCTATGAAACACAGGAGGAGGTTTTAGATATTAAGTTTAGGACGAAACCTTTGATGATTGGTATTCCAAAGGAAATTGCATTTCAAGAAAATAGAATTGGTTTAATCCCGGAAGCGGTAAGTGTTTTAGTAGCGAATGGCCATGAGGTTTTAATGGAACACAATGCGGGTGAAGGAAGTCGTTATAGCGATATTGATTATTCTGAAGCGGGTGCTAAAATTGTATTTGACAAAGAGGAAGTTTATAAGTGCCCCATATTAGTAAAAACTGCTCCTCCGGTGGAAGCGGATTTGCCTTTTTTACAAATGAACCAAACCATTATTTCTCCTTTGCATTTAACTGCATTAGAAAAAGGACTGATGGAAAAATTAATGGCTAAAAAAATTACCGCACTTGCTATTGAAAATATAAAAGATGAAAATCAGAACTATCCTATATTAAGAAGCATGGGTGAAATTACAGGTAGTGCTGTGATGTTAATTGCAGGTCAGTACTTGAGTAACTTTAACCAAGGCAAAGGCGTATTATTGGGCGGCATTAGTGGCGTTCCGCCTACCAAGGTAGTGATTATTGGGGCGGATATTATTGGTGAATTTGCTACGCGTAATGCACTCGCATTAGGTGCGTCGGTAAAAGTATTTGATAACAACGTTTCAAGATTACAACGACTTCAAAATAATTTAGGACAAAGAGTTTGGACCTCGGTATTAGAACCTAAAATTTTAGCGAAGCAATTGAAAACCTGTGAGGTGGCTATTGGTGCTTTACGAAATGATTTTAGCCGTGCACCTATTGTAGTCACAGAAGATATGGTGTCAGCAATGCGACCAGGTAGTATTATTATTGATGTTGCCATTGATCGCGGTGGTTGTTTTGAAACTAGTGAATTGACCAATCATGAAAATCCAATTAAAATAAAACATGGAGTGCTTCATTATGGTGTTCCAAACATTCCTAGTGGCTTTGCGCGAACTGCAAGCCAGGCGATTAGTAATGTATTGATGCCTTTGTTAGTGCAAATTGGAGATTTAGGTGGACTGTCTGAAATTATTTGGCAGCAAGTACAACTGAGAGAAGGCATTTATTTATATAAGGGGGCTTTGACTGATATTTATATCAGTGAAAAATTCAATTTAAAGTACACGGATTTGAACTTATTGATTGCAAGTAAAAGCTAGGCCTTTTTGTAGTCCATTAAGTTTACTTGCTGATTGCAAAATGCATATTCCTGCGGATCATTACTTCCCACAATAATTAATTTGTGTTGTGCAAATTGTTGAATGAGTTCTGCATAAAGCGTATAGCCTTCTTTGTCCAAGTTGCTACAAGGCTCATCTAATAATAACAAGGGGGTGTCGGATAATATTGCCAACGCCAATTTTAATCTTTGTTTCATTCCACTACTAAAATACCTGATTTGTTTGTGCGCTGAATTTTTTAAACCAATGCGTTCAATGATATCATTAACTGAAATAGAAGATTGCAATGTTTTGAAAGTAGCGTGAAAATCAAATTGCTCCATCGTGGTAAATTCCTCCACCAATTCTAGGTAGGGTGCTGCAAAACTAATCTGTTGGAAAATGGTTGTATGGTCATTGTCACTCCAGTGAATAGTACCTTTGGTTAAGCTGCTGTAGCCTGCTATAATTTGAAGTAAAGTGCTTTTTCCAGAACCATTATTGCCAATAAGTGCATAATGTTGTCCAAGATCAAATGTATAATCTAGATTTCTAAAAATCCATTCTTTATTGAATCTCTTGCTGGCTTGTTGTAAGCTAATTTGCATATAGATTAATCTTCTTCAACGACACCTTTGCCGAATCTTTTTATAACACCTCTGCCGCTTTCTCTAATAAAGGTTACAATTTCATCGCGCTCATCTGTTGCTGGAATTTCTTCCTCAATAAATTCTAAAGCTTGCGTTGTATTCATCCCTTTACTAAAAATGTATCTGTAGATATCTAAGATGTGATTAATTTTTTCCAAATCAAATCCCCTTCTTTTTAAACCAACACTATTCACGCCGCCATAACTCAATGGATTACGCACCGCTTTAATATAAGGAGGCACATCCTTGCTTACCAAGCTACCTCCGGCAATATAGGCGTGTTGTCCAATGTTTACAAATTGGTGTACTGCACTCACTCCAGCGATCCATGCGTAATCACCTAATGTTACGTGACCAGCAATTTGTACACTATTACTTAAAATACAGTTATTTCCAATAATACAATCGTGTGCAATATGACTATAGGCCATAATCAAACAGTTGTTACCCACTTTAGTAATCCAGCGATCCGAAGTACCTCTGTTGATGGTTACAAATTCACGTATGGTGGTATTGTCGCCGATTTCAACATTCGTTTTTTCACCATTAAATTTCAAATCCTGTGGATCGGCACCAATAACTGCTCCTGGAAATATGCGGCAGTTTTTTCCAATCTTAGTGCCATTCATGATGGTGACACTACTGCCAATCCAGGTACCTTCTCCAATAACCACATCACCATGAATTACGGTAAATGGATCAATTTTTACATTGGATGCAATTTTTGCATTAGGATCAATATAGGTAAATGGATGTGTCATAATTTTTTCTTCTTTTATTCTGCTCTTTTGATTACTTGTGCTACTAAATCAGCTTCGGTAGCTACTTTGCCCCCCACATATACCGTCCCTCTCATTTCACAAATACCACGACGAATAGGGGAGGTTAATTCCATTTTCAACAACATGGTATCACCTGGTTTTACCATTTGTTTGAATTTGCAATTATCTATTTTTAAAAAGTAAGTATCGTATTGTCCTTTAGGCATTGCATTGATACACAATATACCACCCGTTTGGGCTAATGCTTCAATTTGTAAAACACCTGGCATGACTGGATTTCCAGGAAAGTGTCCAGGGAAAAACCATTCATTGTAAGTAACATTCTTCACCCCTACAATCATCGTATCCGTTAATTCAATGATTTTATCAATAAATAAAAACGGATGTCTATGGGGTAAAGTTTTTTCAATTTGTTCTAAATTAAACACAGGTGTTTCCGCGGGATTATATACTGGTACATCCTTAACGTGTTTATTTTTTTTAATGTACTGCTTAATTTTTTTAGCAAACTCCACATTGCTACTATGCCCTGGACGATTGGCAATGATGCGTGCTTTAATTGGGTAACCAATCAATGCTAAGTCGCCCACTACGTCTAATAATTTATGTCTTGCAGGTTCGTTCGGAAATCTTAATTCCAAATTATTTAAATAACCCTCGCTTTTTACTTCAATTTTATCACGCTTAAAAACTTTAGCCAATCTGCTCATTTCTTCACTGGATACTGGCTTATCCACCACAACAATAGCGTTATTAATATCGCCGCCTTTGATTAAATCGTTTTCAAGTAAGGTTTCTAATTCATGTAAAAAACAAAAAGTGCGACAAGGCGCAATTTCTGCTTTAAAATCTTTGATGGTTTTTAATGCTGCATGTTGTGTACCTAAAACGGGACTATTGAAATCAATCAATGTGGTAATTTGATAATCCAGCGCAGGGAGTGCGACCATTTCAACACGCTTCTCGTCATCGTAGTGAAATATATTTTCATCAATACTGTACCATGCTTTTGCAGCATCTTGTTCTAATATTCCTGCTTCTTCTATTTTTTCAATAAACGGACTGGAGCTTCCATCAATAATTGGAATCTCAGGACCATTCACTTCAATTAATAAATTATCTACGCCCATACCAACAAGGGCTGCTAAAATATGTTCAACAGTACTGATTTTTACATCCCCTACTTGTAAGGTAGTTCCACGGCTAGTATCTGTGACTAAATCGCAATCTGCTTTAATGGTCGGTTTATTGGGTAAATCAACTCTTTGAAATTGGATCCCGTATCCTGGGTTGGCCGGAGTCAAGGTCATATCCACCAACACGCCTGTATGCAAACCGGTGCCACTAATACTGATACTTTTGCTTAAGGTATGTTGCTTATCGGGATTAAAGTTTTGATCCATGCTATTCTTGTTTAATGCTTCGCTAATGTAAAGCGATGATTTTCAGCAAAATTAAGCTGAATTAGCCTTTTTGTGCGAGTTGTTGTACTAATATTTCAAGTTCCTTGACTCTTTTCTCCAATAAAGGCAGGTTTTTTACTTGAATTTGGCTTCTTAGGGTGGCACCATGCTCTCCGGCAGGGTAACCAGTGACCACTAAATTAGCCTGTTTGATGCTTTTGGTAAGGCCGCTTCGGGCAGCAATCTTAACCCCATCTGCCACTAATAAATGACCAGAAGCACCCGCCTGCCCACCCATCATGACACTTTTTCCCAATTTGGTGCTGCCACTAATACCACATTGCGCGGCAATAACTGTATTTTCTCCAATCTCTACATTATGTGCAATCTGTATTAAGTTATCCAATTTCACCCCCTTTCTGATATAAGTAGAACCCATGGTCGCGCGATCAATGGTGGTGTTGGAACCGATCTCCACATTATCTTCAATAACTACATTTCCCAACTGAGGGACTTTTTGAAAACTGCCATCTGCCGTTGGTGCAAATCCAAAACCATCACTTCCAATCACTGCATTTGAATGTATAGTTACATTGTTTCCAATCACACAGTCGGAATATATAATTACGCCCGGATGTAATACTACATTATTACCAATGCTAACATTTTCAGCAATCACTACATTGGGATAAACTTTAACATCATCTCCCATACTTACATTATTTCCAATATGTGCAAATGCAGCGATATAGTGGTTCTTACCCATTTT
Source organism: uncultured Bacteroidota bacterium (assembly GCA_938008665.1). Lineage (GTDB taxonomy): Bacteria > Bacteroidota > Bacteroidia > Chitinophagales > Chitinophagaceae > Sediminibacterium. The sequence continues at coordinate 3,457 of CALLKA010000100.1, read as the reverse complement.
GGCTGAAGATGCTATAAAGGAAGGTTGTTCAATTCCGTTTAATTGTTGTGCTTTTAATTCTTGATACTTAGTAAGTAAAGTTGCAAATGCCGCATAGGCATCAGGTACTTTAATCAGCGTAGCAGAAATACTTTTTTTCAGCACCAATGATTCATTGATGATTACGATAGAAGCTTGGGTGGTGTATAAAAATTCCTCGTATTTGGGATTGGCTAAAAAGGAAATGTCTCCTTTTTTTGCTTCTTCAATTTTCCCAAAATTATTTACTGTTATAGCGGCATCCCCTTCCACTTGACCTTGGATCATTAAAGCTATTTGTTGTGCAGTAAATTGTAGCATGCGCTAGGGGTTGAATGAGGGGTTATTCGTTAAGCAAGCAAATGTAAAATTTTTTAACCGGGGCGGAAAGACTTTCGTTGATTAAAGCGTTTTGAATTTGTGAAATAGTGCTTATTTGACCGGTTTTTAGCAAAATTTTAATAGTTTCTCCATCATTTTTATATAATGTGTTGGTGGCTTCCCCTTTAAAACAAAGAAAAGAAAGGTCCTTCTCATTCATCGGAAACTTGGCTTTGACTAATTCATAGGCAGCATCCCATTCGCTTGCGCTAATGGGCTTGTCTTGCATCTTACACTTAAAGGACTTTCGATTTAATAAGCGGTTACATAAAAGAGATATCACAGGGTCCTTGTGATGCTGCCATTTTTTAATGGCACTTAAAATGTCTGTATCATCTAATTGGCAATAAGCGTTTAAATCAATATCGGCTAATTTGCCAGTGAACTCGCTTAAAAAATAATCTAGTACGGTGCCCGTTTTTATAGCATCGTCTTTTTGTGCTAATAACCATTGTGCACGTTCGATAATTTTAACCAACATATTTTCAGCAGCTACGACGGATTTATGCATATACACTTGCCAGTACATTAATCTGCGTGAAACCAAAAACTTTTCAACACTGGTAATGCCTTTTTCCTCCACTACTAATTCATTGTCGTGAACGGTCAACATTTTTAAAATGCGTTGGTATCCGATGACGCCTTCACTAACACCAGTGAAAAAACTATCGCGTGACAAATAATCCAAACGATCCACATCTAATTGCCCACTTATTAATTGGTGTAAAAATTTTTTAGGATATTGGTTGGTGAAAATTTGAATGGCTAAGGTTAATTTCCCGTGGAGTGCCTCGTCGTTTGCGGTATTTAAAGCTTGCATAATCAAAAGCGATAAATCCTCGTGGGTTACTCCTTTTAAAATAACATTCTCAAGTGCATGTGAAAATGGGCCGTGTCCAATATCGTGTAATAAGATGGCAGCTTTTGCTGCTTGTGCCTCGGCGTCGGTAATGTTAATTCCTTTGTCCTTAAGTTCGGTAATGGCATTGCACATTAAATGATAGGCACCCAGGGAGTGGTGTAAACGGGTATGTACTGCACCTGGATAAACCAATTGCGCCAAAGCCATTTGCTGTATACGCCTTAATCTTTGATAATAAGGGTGGTTAACAATAGCTGCAATCACTGGATCATTAATGGTAATAAATCCGTGTACTGGGTCGTTTATAATTTTTCTACTGGTAATGGCCATAGTCGAGTTGTGTTTACAAAGGTACGAAATGTGAATAACTCGCGGTGCATAATTAAATACCCGGAGTGCAAAAAAACTATATTTGTATGCCGACTTATTACCCTATAAATCAAATGATTAATATGAAATTAAATCAAACCACCTTAGATAAATTGGAAGATATTTTGGGAGAATCTGAATATGTAGTTAGATATGAGCGCGGGAATTTTCAGAGTGGGTGGTGTTTACTTGAATCAAGAAGAATTGTGGTTTTGAATAAATTTTTAAATTTAGAGGCGCGTATCAATACCTTGTTGGAATTAATTCCACAATTGGATATTCAATTTGATAAATTGACGCACCAATCTCAAAAAGTATATGAAGAAGTCAAAAAATTGAGTTTGACCCCTGCGGAATAATAGGCGGACTCGGTTTATTTGTTTGTTGTAAAAATATTTATTTTGTTACATTTCACCATCCTCGGTTCAGGAACAAGTACTGGCGTACCTTTAATAGGTTGTGAATGTGAAGTATGCAAATCATCCGACCCCATTAATCAAAGATTAAGAACAAGCATAAAAATTCAAAGTGCCACAACAACGGTTGTGATTGATACCACGCCCGATTTTAGGTATCAAATGCTGCGCACGAAAACAACCAAATTAGATGCCATTGTTTTTACGCATCCACACCGGGATCATTATGCAGGATTGGATGATATTCGGCCCTTTAATTTTTTCTCTAACAAATCCATGCCTATTTACGCAAATGCGCTGACACAAATTGCCATCAAAAGAGATTTTTATTATGCGTTTGAGGAAAAGAAAGATGTGGGACTTCCTGAAATGATTATACACACCATTGATCAAGCGGAATTTAAAGTTGGAGATATTTCTTTTTTGCCCATTCATGTAATGCATCGAGAAATGCCGGTACTTGGTTTTAGAATTGGGGATTTAAGTTACATCACGGATGCAAACTATATTTCAGCACAAGAAAAAGAAAAAGTAAAGGGATCAAAAATTTTAATTTTAAATGCTTTGCGGAAACAGGATCATCCGACCCATTTTAATTTGGACCAAGCCATTGCTTTGGCAACGGAATTAAAAGTACCCACCGTATATTTTATTCACTTTAGCCACCAAATAGGATTGCATGATCAGGTGGAAGCCGTTTTACCTAAAGGCATGCATTTGGCCTATGATGGGCTTGTATTTGACTGTTGATAGCGAATAGGGTTATTTGTACCTATATGCGGTTGAATAATTACATTTTATTACTTTGTATTTTTCACTACTTCGTGTGAAAATTTAACATGATAAATTCTTGGGAAGCGTACTTTACATTTTCAGAAAAGGAAAGAAAAGGAATCATTGTACTTGGTATAATATTAACCTTGAGTATTGTATTTACCTTATTAGTACCCCATAATAATGATTCAGTAGGGAGGGCCTCACCCTTAACTATACCCAAACTTCATTTATTTACTTTTGATCCCAATACCATTGATAGTGCAAATGCCATTCATTTAGGTATTCCAATAAAGCAAGTCAACACCTTAATTCATTATCGTGAAAAGGGCGGGCGCTTTTACAAAAAAGAAGATATTCTTAAGTTGTATGGGTTAGATCCAGTTATTGCAAATCAGTTAATTCCATTTATTGAATTAAAGTCAACTGAAAGTAATAACAAGTGGGGCCGTTATACCAATTATGATAAGGGAAATAATTATAAATCAAATTATGACAATGTGTCAAGGTATAAATCAAATAAGGATAGAGAAAGTAATAATGGTCCTTGGCTAAAAATGAAAAAAGGCGCTGTTGCAGAGTTTGTAACAGCGCCTTTTTTATATTTGCCTATGGGAACTATTTTTATAGGAGCTAT
>CALLKA010000099.1 GCA_938008665.1 uncultured Bacteroidota bacterium | reverse complement strand
GGAAGAAACTCAAAATTCCTGTGGTGCGAGATGTCGTTCCGATTAAAAGTGTTGACACCTATTTAAAACTCAACAAAAACACAGGTTACATCAAAATCAATCGTTTTGCAGAAAAAACCTATGACGAATTTTTATCGGGTTTAACCCAATTGAAAAAAGAGGGCGCAACTCATATTATTATAGATTTACGTGATAATGGCGGCGGTTATTTGGAATCAGCCGTTTCAATTGCTGATGAATTCTTGAAAAGCAAAGAACTAATCGTTAAAACCAAAAACAAAAAAGATAAAATAGAAAGTACGTTAGCAACGGAGAAAGGTCTTTTTGAAACTGGGAAAGTCAGTGTTTTAATTAATGAAAATAGTGCTTCTGCAAGTGAAATTTTTGCTGGCGCAATACAAGATTATAAGCGTGGTATTATTATGGGTAGTACTTCCACTTATGGAAAGGGTACGGTACAAAGAAATGTTCCCTTTGGAAAACCTTTAGATGATTTGGGTATTCAAACAGAATATGGTGCTGTTAAATTAACCTTCCAAAAATTTTATAGAGTGACTGGTAGTTCAACACAGCGCAAAGGGGTAGTGCCAGATGTGATATTGCCTGATGAATATGAGTTTTTAAAGTATCGTGAAAAAGACAATGAATCTTCCTTGCCTTGGGATGAAATGGCGCGTGCTAAATTCCAAGTTTGGCCTGGTAATGCCCCAATTGCAGCAATTGCAGCAAAAGTTAATGATAAAATTGCAAAAGACACTTCCATGATCGTGTTCAAAAAGACACTTGCGTGGGTATCCACACAAATGGATCGCCCTGTACACTTAAAATTGGATAAGTATATAGCTTTCCGTAAGCAATTACAAAGCACCATGATTCAAAACGATAATCGCTTAAAGTTGAAAGATAGCATGCAGGTAATTGCGCTGAAAGCGGATTACAATAAGTTTTATAATAATCCGGATAAAACCAAACAGGATCGTTATCAAGCTTGGTTAAAAGTTATTGCTAAGGACGCGCAAATCAATGAAGCAAGTAAATTGTTGGGTGAGTTTTCTGCACAAAATTGGGTAGCGAAAAAAACGAATTAATATAAAAGTGAACTATGAAAGTGGATGCATTGGATAAAGTGAAAAGATGGCATGTAATTTATACTAAGTCAAAATGGGAGAAAAAGGTGGAAGGCTTGTTGTTAAATGCAAATATAGAAAGCTGGTGTCCTGTGCAAAAAAAAGAAAGGCAGTGGTCGGATCGAAAAAAAATCATTGAAGAACCTTTATTTAGGTCCTACGTTTTTGTTAAAATAGATAAGGAAGAACATAGTAAAGTATTGGGCACTATTGGCGTAGTCAATTTTTTATATTTTGAAAAAAAGCCAGCGATCATTAGGGACAATGAAATTGAAACTATCCGGAAATATTTAGGTCTTGCCAATGCCTCTATACAAGTGGTGAATATGACTAATTTGCCAGCGCAAACCAAAGTTTCAATTAATCAGGGCTTATTTATGGGTCAAAAAGGAGAAGTTATTAGGTCAGGTAAAAAGACCGTGTTTGTGCAATTACAAAGCATCAATATGATGATGATGGTTGAATTTAAATTAGCTGAAATTTCAGTTGTTTAATCAGTGCTCTTTTATTGCGTGCATCAATTTATGCCAAGTTAAGACAAAGTCCAGTCCACAAGTTGATTGCTCCATTCTTCTCGATAAGGCGTTTCAATACGAATATAATTATCGGTATATCCTTCCAAAATTAATTGGCTGGGATTTTCTTTTGTAGCTTTTGGCGACTCAAATAAAACTTTTCTAGTTTCCCCCAAATGCTGTGCAGTAAAATATTGTAATTTTTGGTAGGACAAATTCCTTAAAATTTTATTACGTTCCTGTCTAATGGGAATGGGGACGACTGGCTTAATCGTCAAAGCCTTGGTGGCAGCGCGTTCGGAGTAAGTGAATACATGCAAATAGGAAATATCAAGTGCATGAATAAAATCCAAACTTTCTTTAAAATAATCTTCTGTTTCCCCTGGGGATCCTACAATAACGTCAACGCCAATACATGCATGTGGCATTATTTTTTTGATATGTTGTACGCGCTCTAGATACAAATCTCTAGTATATCTGCGCTGCATTAATTTTAAAACCCCATCTGATCCGCTTTGTAAAGGAATATGAAAATGCGGCATGAACTGATCGCTTTTCGCCACCCAATCAATTATTTCATTTGTAATTAAATTGGGTTCAATGGAGGAAATGCGATATCTCGGAATATTGGTTTCTTGGTCCAATGCTTTTACTAAATCAAAAAAACTTTCATCGTGTTTTTTACCACCGGTTTGCCCTTTTCCGAAGTCACCCAAATTAATACCTGTTAAAACAATTTCCTTTACATTATTTCTAGCTAATTCATTTGCCTGTTGCACTACATTTTCAATACTGTTACTTCGGCTTTTTCCACGGGCTAACGGTATGGTGCAAAAGGTACAACTGTAATCACAGCCGTCCTGTACTTTTAAAAAGGTACGCGTTCGATCATTCACTGAAAATGAACTGTGAAAGTCGGAAACGTCATCAATTTCGCAGCTACAAATTTTTGCGGCATCGCCCTTGGTTAAATTGGCAAGGTGTTTTATTAAGTTGAATTTTTCTGCAGCACCCAATACTAAATCAACCCCTGGAATGGAAGCTATTTCCTGTGGTTTTAATTGGGCATAACAGCCTACAATAGCTACATAGGCTTTAGGCGAATGTTTTAAGGCTTCCTTTACCACTTTACGGCACTTTTTATCGGCATGGTCGGTTACCGAACAGGTATTAATCACATATACATCGGCAGGATCGGTAAAATTAACCACCTCAAATCCTGCTTCTGTAAAAGAACGGCCAATGGTAGAGGTTTCGGAATAATTTAACTTACAGCCTAAGGTGTAAAATGCGACTTTTTTAGTGCTCATGCTTGGCAAAAATACGATTATAACCCGTTATTTTCTTCGCCCCAACGGTACGAACAGTGTTCAAATCCAGCTAAATCTATGACCCTATTAATTACCGTTAAAGCCAATTCTTCCATAGTTTGAGGCCTGCTGTAAAAAGAAGGGCTAGCCGGGCAAATTATTCCTCCAGCCTCGGTAACGGTTTTCATATTGTTTATATGGATTAAGCTATAAGGCGTATCTCTAGCAACTAAAATCAATTTTCTACGCTCTTTCAATATCACATCGGCTGCTCGGGTGGTTAAATCGTTAGATACACCACTAGCAATCCTGCCCAAGGTTCCCATAGAACAAGGGCAAATAATCATAGTATCGTATTTG
>CALLKA010000098.1 GCA_938008665.1 uncultured Bacteroidota bacterium | reverse complement strand
TATTTGATGCAGCGATTTCTGCCTTTGCAGCCACCAAATCAAAACCTGTTTTACCCTCTTCCTTTGTGTTACAAGAAAATAAAGTCGCTGTAACTAGCGAAGCTAAAATGATACGTTTCATAGTTTAAATTTTTATGTCTTAAAGATATCGTTCCAGGTAAAAGATGTTCCTTTTCACCTAAAAAACTATGTTCCATTACCGTAAAAGGGAACAAAAAGGCTCAAAAAATAGGGTTTTGACATAAAAAAGGACCCCTTTTGCTAGGAGTCCTTGGATATTTTCATTCAAAATCAAGTAGTTAACTATTTCAACATAGGGGAGCTAAAACCTAGCTTTTTTAAACCCATTTGCACTTCGGGCGCATTCATAAATAGGTTCCAGAATAAACCAGATCGGTAATTTTCAATCATAACAACAATGGGACCTTGGTCAATGGCTAAAAACGAAGAAGCAAACCAGGGGTCTTGTAATTTAAAGGCGTCCACAAAACCATAGTCTTTCCAAATTTTATCACCCAATACATAATAATAATATTGCAAGGCTGCCATGGATTCATTAGGAGTATAAGGGAATGAAGATAAGGCTGCAGTGGGTGCAATCACACCTCTATCACTTGTTGGTGAATTGGCACTGTATCCATTTGGGATATCACATGCTGTTAAACCCCAAACAGAATCACTATAACCTGCTGGTCCACCCTTTAATGATTTACAATAATTGTAATTTATTAAACTGTGATGGGTTGTTTGCGTTGTATAATTGGCAAATGCATCCGACAAGTTATTGGGATTGATGCCTAAGAAAGAATAATGTGAAAAGAACAAGGGGCCGCCCTGCGCTTCACCTAGTGGTAACTTATAGCCGTAATAAGAATTTCCGTTGGTGAAATTATTACCGCTAGCCCATCCTGTTTTATACACCGATGCATTAATCCCATAAGTACTTGATGATGCTGCCATCACATACGTAATTAAACATTCGTTCCATCCTTTTATACCCATGTTCATATCCCAGTTATAATTTGGACTCCAATGCCAATACAAAATGTTTTCATTGTTTTTTGTAAACCAAGACCATTCAACTCGATTATAAATACTTGTGATATCATTTCTTAATTTAAGTTCTGCTGCATCTGCTTTCGAAAAATATTCTCTTGCACTTATTAAGCCCTGCATTAAATAAGAAGTCTCTACTAAATCGGCTCCATCATCTTTTGGGCTAAACGCAATGGCTACACCTGTTGTTCCATTTAACCAATGCGGGTAGGCGCCATGAAAGGTTTGTGC
>CALLKA010000097.1 GCA_938008665.1 uncultured Bacteroidota bacterium | reverse complement strand
GGTTCTCTAAAGTTTTTAATTGGTTATTAATTTCAAATAACAAATCTTCAATTCTAGATAAATCCTGCTCCGTAGCATCTAATTTATTTTTAGCTTCTTTTTTTCTGGTTTTGTAGATGGTAATACCCGCTGCTTGCTCAAGCATTCTTCTACGGCTATTTTCCTTGTCCTTGATGATGTCATCCACCATGCCCAGTTCCATGATGGCGTAGCTGTCTGTGCTGACACCTGTATCCAGGAAGAGGTTGTGGATATCCTTCAAACGGCACTGAACATCGTTCAACCTGTACTCGCTCTCCCCGCTTTTGTAAAACTTCCTGGTAACGGTTACTGTATTGAACTCTGTAGGCAAAAGGTTCTTGGTATTGTCAAAAGTAAGGCTCACCTCGGCCAGACCACTTGCTCCCCTTGATTTTGAGCCATTGAAGACCAAGCTTTCAAGGTTTTCGCTCCTCAGGTTGCTGATCTTGTGCTCACCAATCACCCAACGGATTGAGTCTACGATATTGCTCTTGCCACAGCCATTTGGCCCAATTACACCGGTTATTCCTTCGTCAAAATTGAGTACTGTCTTGTCCGCAAAACTCTTGAACCCTTTGATTTCTAATGACTTTAGTCTCACTTGTTTTCTACTTTTTTATGTCTGCGAACATAAGAAAAAGAGTCAAGAATTCAAGTCAAAAAGGGTGTTTTGTGTACAATTAGTGGAGAAAATTTAGGACTTAACGACCAGCCTGCCTCCCTCCGTTGAAAGGGTACGAGAAGGAAACTTATTTACGACCATAAAATCGTGGGTAGCCATCACAATTGCAGTTCCATCTTCTTTTGCAATTTGGAACAAAATCTGCATGATTTCATCACTGGTTTCCGGGTCTAAACTGCCCGTTGGCTCATCTGCCAGTATTAATTTGGGAGAATTAAGCAAGGCCCTAGCAATATCCACCCTTTGCTGCTCACCCCCACTCATCTCAAAAGTCATTTTAAAGCCTTTATTTTGAAGCCCTACCTTGGCAAGAACATCATTGATCTTTTGATTGATTAATTGCTCGTCCTGCCAGCCAGTAGCCTTAAGTACAAATCTCAGATTTTCATGCACATTACGATCGGTCAATAATTGAAAATCTTGAAAAACAATCCCTAAATTTCTTCTTAAAAATGGAAGTTTTTTCCAATCCATTTCCTTTAAATCAAATCCCACCACTTTACCCTGACCTTCGGTAAGTGTTAATTCACCATATAATGTTTTAAGCAAACTACTTTTCCCAGTTCCGGTTTTACCCACCAAATAAACAAATTCTCCTTTTTGCACTTCAAAATTCACGTCTTGCAAAATCAAATTTCCACTTTGATAAATATTCACATTTTCAAGTTGTACTACAATTTCACTCATGATGTTTAAATTTGTTTGAAATTAATTATGATTCAACCTTTTTATTAAATCATTGAACTAATATAAAATTAATAGGGAAACACTTCCTTTCCAAAACTTCCTTCTAAAACTAACTCCTTCTGTTCTGATGCTTCCACACGACCAATTATTTGGGCTTCAATATTAAACGATTTTGCTATTTCGATTAATGCTGTTGCAGCGGCTGCATCAGTAAAAATTTCCAATCGATGGCCCATATTAAATACCTGGTACATTTCCTTAGTGTTTGCACCTGAATTTTCCTGAATTAATTTAAAAATTGGTGGTGGTTCCATTAAATTATCCTTAATGATGCGCATGTTCGCTGGCAAATATTTCATACACTTTGTTTGCCCGCCACCACTACAATGAATCATCCCTTTCACCACCTCAAAATGTTGGGATAATATCGCTTTTACCAACGGCGCATAAGTACGCGTAGGGCTTAATAATAATTTTCCAACAGATACCGAACCAAAACCTGGTATCTCTAATTCATCTGTCACTTTATTTTTCCCGATATAAACCACTTGCACATTTAGTGTTGGCTCAAAAGTTTCCGGATACTTTGTTGCATATTCCTTACTTAAAACATCATGTCGCGCACTCGTTAAACCATTACTACCTAAGCCACTATTGTATTCCGTTTCATAGGTTGCTTTCCCATGACTTGAAAATCCTACAATCACTTGCCCTGGCGCAATTAAATCATTGGTGATTAATTTTGATTTTGGCCATCTCGCCGTCATGGTTCCATTCACCGCAATGGTTCTAACCACATCCCCCACATCGGCAGTTTCGCCCCCTAAAAAATCAATATTTACGCCAAAGTTTTTTAAAGTTGTAAAAAAATCCTGTGTGCCATTAATTAAAACACTTAACACCTCCCCTGTAATCACTGATTTATTTCGATCAATAGTGGAAGAAAATAATATTTGATCATAAATACCCACACATAATAAATCATCTAAATTCATAGCAATCGCATCCTGCGCAATTCCCTTCCAAACACTTGCATCCCCTGTTTCCTTCCAATAGATATATGCCAAGATACTCTTGGTGCCTGCGCCATCCGCATGCATGATGTTAATATAATCAGATTGCCCTCCCAAATAGTCCGCATATAACTTACAAAACGCGTTTGGATACAACCCTTGGTCTAAATGTTGGATAGCTGCATGAACTTCTTCCTTTTGAGCGGAAACTCCGCGTTGGGCATACAATGACATTGATGAAAATTGGTTTATGGCACAAAGGTACAATTGTTTTACATTTGTGCCATATTTAGCAATAATAGATGAAGGTTCATTACGATTTAAAACAATTACCCCCTTTTAAAAACGCTGTTATTACAACAGGGGCATTTGATGGTGTGCATACAGGACACCTACAAATTATTAAAAGAATCAAGGAAATTGCCCAAGAGGTAGCTGGGGAAAGCGTCATTATTACATTCCATCCGCACCCCCGTAAAATTATCTCCTCTATTCCTGGTGAAATTAAACAACTCACTTGTTTGGACGAACGCATTCAACTTCTTGAAAAAGCCAATATAGACCACTTGGTGGTGATCAATTTTGATTACCTTTTTTCCAATTTAACGGCCGCGCAATATGTCCAGGATTTTTTAGTTGCCCATTTTCATCCCCATACCATTATTGTTGGGTATGACCATCATTTTGGCAAAGGCAGAACGGGGAATTTTGATTTATTAGTAGCACTAGGACAAACACATCATTTTAATGTAGAAGAAATTAATGAGCAATTAGTAAATGATGAAATAATTAGCTCAACACTAATAAGAAATTATTTACTTGAAAAAAATATTACTAAAGCAAACCAATTATTAGGCTACCCTTACTTTTTTGATGGATTCATTGTAAGAGGGAATCAAATTGGCCGAACTATTGGCTATCCTACCGCAAATTTGCGTATTTTAAATGAAGAAAAATTAATACCAGCAAATGGTGTGTATGCAGTTCGAGTGCATGGAAATTGTTTCGGCGAAAAAGTATACGACGGAATGATGAATATTGGTATTCGCCCAACTGTTGATGGACAAAAGAAAGTCATCGAAGTGCATATTTTCAATTTCGATGCTGATATTTATGAAAATACCATCACCGTGTCTGTATATGAATTTATCAGAGGGGAGGAAAAATTTAGCGGATTGGATGCCTTAAAAAATCAACTCGCTTTAGATAAGCAAACTTCTATAACTATTTTACAGCAATATCCATAAGGGCTGGATCCATAATTTTTACCACCAACTCTTTGAGCAAGTCCGCATCCGTATTATCTGCATCATTGATGCCTAAGACTCTTAAATTATATTCTTGAATCAAAATGAGTATGTGCTGCACTTTACCCACGGGATAATTACGGGCTGCAATTAATAAATTTTTAACTGAAAAAAAGTTAGCACCCACTTCACTCATAATTGTTTTCTCATCCCTACTGCCTAGCCCATATACCGCATACAACTTACTAAAAAAGGAATACAGCGTGGGTAAAATCAATTGTATTGGCGCAGCTTTATTATTGGATTCGAAATATTGAATCATGCGAATTGCTTTTGAAAAATTACGTTGCGCAATAGCGTCTTGAAATTCAAAAGCATTGTATTCTTTGCTAATCCCAATGTATTTTTCAATATCATCCTCCGTGATTTTTTTTCGGTCACCCAAATTCACCACCAACTTGTCAATTTCATTTTGGATACGACTTATGTCATTGCCAATATGATCCACAATAATTTGAACTGCTTTTGTTGAAATTTGAAACCCTTTTTCTGAAACAAACCCACTTACCCATTCGGGCAATTTATTGTCATACATTTTTTTAGTTGCAATAAAAATGGATTTTGTTTTCAGTAATTTTCCAAAACTTTTGCGACCATCCACATTTTTATCTTTGTAGGCAATCACTAAAATTGTAGACGATAAAGGCTTCTCGATATAAGATTCTAATTTTTCGATTTGCCCCATGTGTTGTGCTTCCTTTAAAATTACCACTTGCTTTTCCGCATTCACTGGATATCTTTTACAAGCATTAATAACCTGTGCCCAATCGGCATCTTTACCATAAAATACAGTCAAATTAAAAGATTGATCCGCCTCAGAAAGCAACTGGTGTTCCGCATAATTGACCACTTGGTCAATATAATAGGGCTCCTCCCCTTCGAGCCAATAAACGGCATCAAAGACCTTATTTTTCCAATTGGCGATTATTTTTGAAGTGGGCATCAGCAAATATAAAATTAATTTAACGACCTAGTAACAAGTTTCCCAAATTACATTCCACAATATGTTTATTAATATTCTACCTTTGTATTCAATTAAATGATCATTTTATGAGTAACGAAACAAGCAATAACGGAAGTAAAATTTCAATTGTGGTATTAGTCATCGCCTTAATTGGCTCTTGGATTTATTTTGTTAATACCAATAACACAAAAACGGAAATTATTACCAATTATACCGCAGAGGTAGCCGTTTTAGACAGTACAAAAAATAGTATTCAAGCGGACTTTATCGCAGCTTCTGCTAAAGTAGACTCTTTGAATCAGGAGAACTCTGGTTTACAAGGTGAATTACAGGAAAAATCAGTTGCGATCCAAAAGCTTAAAATGAATATTAGTAATATTTTAAGGAAAAAAGAAGCCACTGACAAAGAATTGGGAGAAGCAAAATCAATGATTTCTGAATTAAATGGCAAGGTGAATAATTTACTGGCTGATTTAGGCAAAGCACAAGAAGAAAACAAGCAATTGAATGCACAAAACCAGGAATTAACTACCCAAAATTCAAGCTTGTCTTCCAACCTAAATACCACCAAAAAGGAAAAAGAACGTCTTCAGGATATTGGCTCAACCTTACATGCTTCTACTTTTACCATCCAAGCCATCCGTGTTAAAAGCAATGGCAGTGAAAGAGCCACCGCTACCGCCAAAAGAGCTAACTTAATTCGTTTGGCATTCATGATTGATAAAAATAGAATTACCCCTTCTGGAAATCAGGAACTTTACGTTTGTATCACGGGTCCTGACGGAAAAGCAATTGGGGATGGTGGCAATTTTAATACCAGAGAAGATGGCGCACGTAGTTATGCAAATAAACTATCTGTGGTTTACGAACAAAATGTTGCTTTGCCTGTGAGCTACGACTTTAAACAATCCAATAAATTTACCGAAGGTGAATACAAAGTGGAAGTATACCACAACGGATTTAAAATTGGAGAAGGTAAAACTGTATTAAAGAAAAGTTTATTATAAAAAATATACGGTTCCCTATAAATAATAACGCCCTCCCGATACATCGGGAGGGCGTTATTATTTTAAATACCTTTTATGCGAATTCAATAAAGTAGCAATTACACTAATTCATTTGAATTACTAAAACCTTGCATCATGTTCCCAATTGGAATTTCATTGTAGGACAATGCA